>DASTKA010000791.1:0-6095 GCA_035716165.1 Mycobacterium sp.
ACCAGGATCACCTCGTCGATGTCGTTCGCGCTCACCTTGGCGTCGGCCATCGCCTGCTTGACCGGGCCCATCGTTCGCTCGACCAGATCCGCGGTGAGGTCGTCGAACTTCGACCGCATGATCGTGGTGGTCAAATGCTTCGGCCCGCTGGCGTCGGCGGTGATGAACGGCAGATTCACCTGGGTCTGCGCCACCGACGACAGCTCGACCTTGGCCTTCTCGGCCGCCTCGAACAGCCGCTGCAGCGCCTGCGGATCCTTCCGCAGATCGATGTTGTTCTCGCGCTGGAACTCATCGGCCAGGTAGTCCACGAGCCGGCGGTCGAAGTCATCGCCACCCAGGTGCGAATCACCGGCGGTGGCGCGGACCTCGACCACCCCATCACCCACGTCGAGCAGGCTGACGTCGAACGTGCCGCCGCCGAGGTCGAAGACGAGCACCGTCTCGTGCCCCCTCTTGTCCATCCCATACGCCAGTGCCGCGGCCGTGGGCTCGTTGATGATGCGCAGCACGTCGAGGCCCGCGATCCGGCCGGCATCCTTGGTGGCGTTGCGCTGGGCGTCGTTGAAATACGCCGGAACGGTGATCACCGCTTCCTTGACCCGCTCACCGAGGAACTTGCTGGCATCGTCGACGAGTTTGCGCAGCACCAGTGCGCTGATCTCCTCAGGCGCATACTGCTTGCCGCGCACTTCGAAGCGGGCGGCCCCACCGTCGCCCTCGACGACGTCGAAGCTGACCGCCTTGGCTTCCTCCGATACCTCATCGAAGCGGCGGCCGATGAATCGCTTCGCCGAATAGATTGTGCCCTTTGGGTTCATGATCGACTGGCGCCTGGCCAGTTGCCCGACCAGGCGCTCGCCGCTTTCCGTGAACGCCACCACCGAGGGTGTGGTGCGCGCCCCTTCGGCGTTGGGGATCACGACCGGTTCGCCGCCCTGCCAGGCGGCGATCACCGAGTTTGTTGTCCCGAGATCAATGCCTACCGCTGTTGCCATGTCTGTCCCCTTCGGTTGTCGCTAGTGAGGTTCTGCAGCGCGCAGTCCGCCTACCCTCAACGTGGGCGGCGGCGACACACATCAAAGCCGTGGCTTCTCCCTGGTCGAAAGATTTTCAGGGGCGCCGGCAACGGCTAGTCGTATCGCCTGCGCCGAAACGCGCGTCGTAATTCACTCCCACACCAGGAGTCTGGCAATCCGCAGCGAATGTCGCGGGGGCCTGGACAGCCCAAAATTTCGGCTGCGATTAGTCCTGGCAGCACCACAGGCCGGCGGTGCGATTGATCTGGATTTGTCGGGCTACTCACAGTGGTCAGGCGCTCAGCGATTCGACGAGTGCTCGGCGCGTTGATGGACGAGCGGGGGGAAGTGATGCCATGGGCGACGACGACGAGAACTCGGTTCACACGCGGGGCCCACGCTCCGAGGGCAACCTCGAACTGTTCTTTGATCTCGTGTTCACCTTCGCCATGTCACAGGTCACGTTGCTTGTGCTGCGCGATCTTTCGCCAACGGGTTTCGGCCGGGCCGCGCTGGCGCTGCTTGCGGTGTGGTGGGCCTGGGTGGGTTACACCTGGCTCATCAACACTTTCGACACGGCCAACGTGTGGCACGAAGCGGTAATCATCGCTGCGATGGCCGCAATGCTCGTTGCCGCAGCAGCGCTTCCCGCGGCATTCGCGTCGGGCGCGCTGATCTTCGGCATCGCCCTGCTGGTGGTTCGGTTGATCCACGTGGTGAAGTTCGTCGCCCTTTCTTCGCGCGACGACGCCGCGTTGCGGCGGGCCACCCGTCGTATTGCGCCGGCGTTCGTCGTCGCGCCCGCCTGCATCGTGGCCGCCGCCTTCGTTGGCTCGCCCGGCCGCGAACTGATGTGGGTGGCCGCGGCGGTGATCGACTACGGAGCACCGGCCGTGCTCGACCTCGGCGGATTCCGCGTCTCACCGTCCTACTTCGTCTCGCGTCACGGCTCGATCATCATCATCGCGCTCGGTGAGGTGGTTGTGGGATTAGGCGGAGCCGCAAGGGATTTCGGCCGCTGGGAGGTCATTGCTGCTCTGGTGCTGGGGGTGGCCGTCATGGCCACGTTCTGGTGGACCTACTTCGGTCTGACGTCCGGAGCGCAACAGCGGCTCGAGCAGGCCACCGGTACAGAACGGGCCCATCTTGCCCGTGATGCGTACAGCTACCTGCATCTACCCCTCGTTGCCGGCATCATGCTGTTCGCCGTCGGAGCGCACGCCACCATCGAGCATGCCACTCACCCACTGCCTTTGCTGTCTGCCATCGCACTGGCCGGCGGCATGGCGCTCTTCTACCTCGGTGATGTCGCCTACCGATGGCGCGACCACCGGCAGGCCCCGATCGACCGCACCGTCACCGGAGTGGCCGCGGCGGCGACGGTGCCTGCCTTGTTGGAGATGCCCGCCCTCGCATCGCTCGGCCTGCTCGCCGGCATCGGGGTTTGCCGGTTGGTCTGGGAACTGTGGCGGCGCCCGCGGGTTGGTCCGGCCCTAGCCGGACAGGCGCGTTGAAGGATGCGCCGCTCACGCGAGCGGGCACGTTCGCGGTCGGTTGAGCAGCCAGCCGAGACACGAGAAAGGTAAGCGGGCGCATCGAGCGCCATAACTGGCAGGAGAGCATCATGGCACAGGCACGACGGCTTTCGGGGCGAAAGATCGCAGCGTTGGCAGCCGACGGCTTCGAAAAAGTGGAACTGGTAATTCCGTTGCGTGCGTTGCAGTTGGCCGGCGCGAAGGTTGATGTCGTATCGCTGCGCCGCGGTCGCATTCGCGGGGTCAACTTGCACATGCCGGCCAGCCGGGTCGGCGTGGACAAGGTTGTCACCGATGCCGACCCTGACGCCTACGACGGGCTGCTGCTTCCAGGCGGCTTCATCAATCCCGACCTGCTGCGGCAGTCGGCGGCAGCGCGGGACTTTGTCCGCGCGTTCGACCACGACGGCAAGCCGATCGCCACGTTATGTCACGGCCCATGGGTGCTTGCGTCGGCAGGATTGCTCACTGGGCGCACCTTGACCTCCTGGCCGGGCATCCGCGACGACCTGGTCAACGCCGGGGCCACTTGGCTTGACCGCGAGGTCGTGCGTGACCGCAACCTCGTCACGAGTCGGGGGCCACAGGACATGAGGGCGTTCCTGCCGGCAGTGCTCGACATCTTCGCCGAGTCGACGAACCAATCGCCGACGGTCACGAACCATAACGGCTCGGATCCGCAGCTCGACAAGCCGCTCGGCTGGGCGGTGGCCGCCCTGCGCTGGTCACCGAAGCCCTCGGCGGCGGCGCTGACCAGCGTGGCTGCGGCGGCATTGGCGTCGCCCCTGCGGAGGCGGGTGTCGGTTAAGAACTAGAGACAACCATCGTTTTTCGCTTCAGCGTGCTCTTTTCCGGCGTCTTCGATGTCTTCCCGACGAAGGGGTGGGCGCGCACAGCCAACCGGCCTGGTGGTGCGGGCAGAGCAAGTGCCAGGTGGCTGACGTCAGCACGTCAGGCGCTCGACCGCGGCCAGGATCAGGTCCGGCCGGGCCGGAATCGGCTTGCCCTGAATAAAGACGCTGGGTGTGCCGCCAATGCCGCGCGCAAGCGCCCGCTCAGTCACAAAGCCGGGCCAGGGAATGTATCTGCCCTCCTGGATCTCACTGGCAAAGGAGGGATCCGTGATGCCGATGGTCCGCCCGAGAGTGATGAGCTGGTCATCTGTCAGCCCCGGACCGCCCTCGGGCGGCTGATATTCGAACAGGGCGCGGGCGTACTCGTGGAATCGTCTCGCGTCCGACGCAGCTGCGGCCGCCGCAGCCGCACGGGTCGAATAGTGAGTCGTGGATGCGCTGTCCAAGAAGTTCATCGGGTGGCGTACGAACCGAATCAACTGCCGGTTCAGCAGCAGGTCGATTGTTTCGCCGGAAGCCAGCTCGAATTGTCTACAGAAGGGACATTGGAAGTCGATGTAGGCGTCTACGTCGACTAAGCCGGTGCCGACGGCGATGCCGGTCTTGTCGTCGGTGGCACCTCGCGGGACTGGCATTTCGAGGGTCTGGTTCTGAGTCATGCCGCCAGGTTGCCAGCCGCCGACCGGCGTGGCCTCGGCCCAGCGGCGCAAGCCGTCCGACGTCGATTCGGCATCGCGGGACGGGGATCGCCGTCGGCGGTTCGATCCCGCCCCTGGCCACCAAGGATCGGCAAGCACCTGGCACGCGATGTGACGCGGTGTCAAACCACGTATGGCGCAATCAGAGTGGTGGCGCCCAGCACCACCAACCCGATCAGGAACGCGACGATCGTGAAGCCCATCACCTGACGGACATTGAGTTTCGCGATCGCGAGCAGGGGCAGCAACCAGAAGGGCTGGATCATGTTCGCCACCCCCTCGCCGACGGCGACGGCCATCGACATCAGCCCGAGGTAGCCCGGCGAGGTCTGGCCGACCGCGCGCGCCGAGTCGACCGCGATCGGGCCCTGGACGGCCCAGTGGCCGCCGCCGGACGGCACGAACAAGCTGATGATCAACGAGCCGAGGAAGGTCAGGAACGGCAGCGTGTACTGCGTCGCGCCGCTCACCAGGCCGTGGGCCACCAGCGTCTGCAGGGGCACGGCCTTGCCGCCGGCGTGCGGGGGCGCATAGCCGAGCAAGGCAACCAGGCCGCCGTAGAGCGGATACTGCAGCAGCAGCGGACCAGACACCTTTGCGGCGCCGGTAAACGCTCGGATGAACCGGATCGGGGTGCCGTGCAGCAGCGCACTCGTGATGGTGAACAACATGATCATCGAGGAGATGTTCAGCGCAAAGCCGCTGAGCCAGAAGTAGGCAATGCCCGCGGCGAACACGAGGACATTGAGAATCCACTGGTTCTCCAGCCATTCGGCGAACGATCGCTTGCCCTCGGCCTTGGCCCCGGACTGGCCCTCGTCTTCGAACACGGCGGGATCGGGCGCAAGGCCCTGCGTTGGCTGCATGCGCCAGATCGCGAGCGCCAGCAGCGCCAGCACCACGATCACCGACAACCAGCTGTAGGGCTCAAAGATTGTCAGCTTGAGCGGTACGGTGACGCCAGTCATCTTGTGGATCACGTTGATTGGGCTGCCGTCGTCGGTGTTCGCCAGCGCAATCGACGACGACAGTCCCTGCGTCCAGACGATGAAGCCCATGAAGGCCGCCGCGATGAGGTAGCCGAAGTGGGCGTCGGGGAAGCGCTTTGCGATCTGGCGGGCGATCAGCGCACCCGCCACCAGCCCGAGGCCCCAATTCAGCAGGGAGAGTACGGCGCTCAAGCCAAAACACAGCAGAGCTCCTTGCACCTGGTTTCTCGGCTTGCCCGCGATGTAGACGATGGCCCGCTTCAGAACCGGCGTCTCGGCGAGCGTGTAACCGGTCACGAGTATCAAGACCATCTGGAAGGCGAAAGTGAAGATGTTCTGCGATCCCCACACACCGCCGTACCAGGCCTTGAGCATGCCGCCCGCCGAGGCGCCGTGCACCAAGAGCGCAACCAGCGCGGCGACGATGACAGTAAGGATGACCGCGAACAGGTAGGGGTCGGGCATCAGCCGTTCGACGTACCGGACACACAGCGCGGTGAAAGCTTGGATGATCCCGCGGTTTCTGGGTTTAGGTTCTTCCCCTGACGCGCTTGGCTGTTCAGCTTCGGGCTCGGGGGCCTCGGTCGCGGCCTTGGGTTCTTCGCTCGTCGTCATCGACATGCCCTCGCGTTCTGTCAGCTCGCGTTTCAACCGCGCGCACTGGCAGATCTTAATGGACCTTACGCGGGACCGCTCACTTCGCGTTCGCTACGGCTACTTGAGCATGCTCCCCGCGTCGACGGTGACCGGAAGTACTGTGATGTAACGCGATTCGTCGGAAGGCAGGAACAGCACGGCGTTGCTGATGTCCACCGGCTCGACCCAGCCGACCGGCAGCACGTGCATGAACTGCGCGGCGACCTTGAGGAGACCAAGCACGTCGGCTATGGCTGGCTAGTTGCCGGCAGCACGTACGCGTTGTTGGTGCGCGGCCCGCAGGATCGAGTCTGCGGCGACGAATGCAGGTTTGACACGGTCGGCACTCTCGATGGGTAGATTT
>DASTKA010000792.1:0-2658 GCA_035716165.1 Mycobacterium sp.
GCCGGACCAGATCGACCCCACGACGCTGCACCCGAACCACCCCGACGCCAGTCCCTACGGCGCAGACTTCGACTACGCCGAGGAGTTCGCCAAGGTCGATCCCGAGGCGCTCAAGAGGGACGTGATCGAGGTGATGACCACGTCACAGGATTGGTGGCCGGCCGACTACGGGCACTACGGCGGCCTGTTCATCCGGATGAGCTGGCACGCCGCGGGCACCTACCGCATTTTCGACGGCCGCGGCGGCGGCGGCCAGGGCATGCAGCGCTTCGCGCCGCTCAACAGTTGGCCGGACAACGTCAGCCTGGACAAGGCCCGCCGGTTGCTCTGGCCGGTCAAGAAGAAGTACGGCAACAAGATCTCGTGGGCCGACCTGATCATCTTCGCCGGTAACTGCGCGCTGGAATCCATGGGCTTCAAGACATTCGGCTTCGGCTTCGGCCGCGAAGATGTCTGGGGTCCCGAAGAGACCCTCTGGGGCGAGGAGGACACCTGGCTGGGCACCGACAAGCGCTACTCCGGCGACCGTGACCTTGCGCAGCCCTACGGCGCGACGACCATGGGCCTGATCTACGTCAATCCGGAGGGCCCCGAGGGCAAGCCCGACCCCATCGCCGCGGCGATCGACATCCGCGAGACGTTCGGCCGGATGGCGATGAACGACGAGGAGACCGCCGCACTGATCGTCGGCGGACACAGCTTCGGCAAGACGCATGGCGCCGGCCCCGGCGATCTGGTCGGCCCCGAACCGGAGGCCGCCCCGATCGAGCAGCAGGGGCTGGGCTGGAAGAGCTCCTATGGCACCGGCAAGGGCAAGGACGCCATCACCAGCGGCCTGGAAGTGGTCTGGACGCCCACGCCGACGAAGTGGGACAACTCCTTCCTGGAAACCCTCTACGGCTACGAGTGGGAACTGACGAAGAGCCCCGGCGATGCCTGGCAATTCGTGGCCAAGGACGGCTCCGGCGCCGGCGTCATCCCCGACCCGTTCGGCGGACCGGGCCGCCAGCCGACGATGCTGGTCACCGACATCTCCCTGCGCGAATCGCCGATCTACCGCGAGATCACGCGGCGCTGGCTGGACCATCCCGAGGAACTCCAGGAGGCGTTCGCCAAAGCCTGGTACAAGCTGCTGCACCGCGACATGGGGCCGATCACCCGCTACCTCGGCCCGTGGGTTGCCACGCCGCAGCTGTGGCAGGACCCGGTTCCGGACGTCGACCACGAGCTGGTCGACGAGAAAGACGTCGCGGCGCTCAAGAGCAAGCTGCTCGACTCGGGCCTGACCGTTCAGCAGCTGGTCAAGACGGCCTGGTCGGCGGCGTCGAGTTACCGTCGCACCGATAAGCGGGGCGGCGCGAACGGGGCGCGGCTGCGGCTGGAACCGCAGCGCAGCTGGGAATGCAACGAGCCGTCCGAGTTGGACAAGGTGCTGCCCGTACTGGAGCGGATCCAACAGGACTTCAACAGCTCGGCCTCCGGCGGCAAGAAGATTTCGCTGGCCGACCTGATCGTGCTCGGTGGATCCGCGGCGGTCGAGAAGGCGGCAAAGGACGCCGGCTACGAGATCTCGGTCCACTTCGCGCCCGGGCGCACCGACGCCTCACAGGAGAACACCGACGTGGAGTCGTTCGCGGTGCTCGAGCCGCGGGCCGACGGGTTCCGCAACTACATCCGTCCCGGTGAGAAGGCGCCGCTTGAGCAGTTGCTGATGGAGCGGGCCTACCTGCTGGGCGTGACCGCTCCGGAGACGACGGTACTCGTCGGCGGGCTGCGGGCCCTGGGCGCCAACCACGGCGGCAGCAAGCACGGGGTGTTCACCGACCGTCCCGGCGTGTTGACCAACGACTTCTTCGTCAACCTCCTCGACATGGACAACGAGTGGAAGGCGTCGGAAACCGGGGAGAACGTCTACGAGGTCCTCGACCGGGCCACCGGCGAGCGCAAGTGGACGGCCACCGCGAATGACCTTGTGTTCGGCTCGAATTCGGTGCTGCGCGCATTGGCGGAGGTCTACGGCCAAGACGACAACCAGGGGAAGTTCGTCGAGGACTTCGTCGCGGCGTGGGTCAAGGTCATGAACAACGACCGGTTCGACCTCAGATAAGACCGGGTCAGCGATCAGAAGCGGCACCCCGCGGGCCACGAGCTCGCGGGGTGCCGTTCTTTGCTGCTGTGCAGCTCAGCGATCCAGATCCCACTGCCCGAAATCGGCGGCGAGGACGTCGTCGACGTCGACGTTGATGCCGCCCAGCAGCGGGCCCGGATTTCCCGGGCTGTTGACGATTGTTTGGTAGAGCACCGCCGCCGGTTCGCGATCGCCGTTCGACCAGGCCCTCGTCTGCCACACCCATCGGTGCCCGGCGCTGGTGGACGGCCCGACGACGCCGTCCCTGACCGCCCACCCGCACACCTGTGCATCCCCGTAGACGCCGGTGCGGCCCACGCCCAACACCGAGTTGATCCCGCGAAACCATTGCACCCCAGAGCTATTCCACGTGTTGGCGTCGATCGCGTCGTCGACGCTGAAAAAGATGGGGGCCGAGTTGGGACCTCCCGCCGCGGAATGCAACTGCATGGCGGTATGGGCATCGGCCACACCGCCGTCATAACCGCGCGTGAGATCCGACGGATCCGGCCAGCCGGGCTTGCCGTACT
>DASTKA010000793.1:0-2880 GCA_035716165.1 Mycobacterium sp.
ATTGCGGCAGCGCCGCCTTGGCCGGTGCAATCCACCACTTCGCCTCGGCCCGCTCCATCTCGCGCCGCTCCGCGGGCGACATGCCCACCTCTGCCAGGGACTCGAAGAGGCGGTCCTGCTCGCCGTCCACGACCCAACGATGCCA
This sequence comes from Mycobacterium sp., assembly GCA_035716165.1. Lineage (GTDB taxonomy): Bacteria > Actinomycetota > Actinomycetes > Mycobacteriales > Mycobacteriaceae > Mycobacterium. Next base: position 146 of record DASTKA010000793.1, read on the forward strand.
GGTCCGAGGAGGGTTCGCCGCCCGCACAGTCCCCTGTAATCAGCGACCACCCCGGGCCCCGCGAAGCTCCCTGACCCCTCGGTACATAGCAATCGGCACGCGGTGCAGAGCAATCGTGATGAGGCTCTCGGAGAATACGTTTGGCGACAGGTCATCGGGCACCTCATCTAGGTGGCTGGTGTGAATCGGGTGGTGCTGGTGGGGTTGATGTTGCAGAAGCGCTTCATTCGACCTCGTCCGTGTGTTGAGGGCCGGACGCGCGCGGGCGCGGCGAGGGCCGGGGATTCGGCGCCGTGGCGGCTCGAGGCCACGCGAGGGCGTTCATCGCTCGGCTCGGCGTCGTGGCGCATCCCCTTGTCATGCTGCCGCCCATCCGGAGGCGTGGTTCCAGTGCAGTCCGAGCACCGCCAGGCGCGCCAGGTTGGCGGCGGCGACGAGCAGGTTGAAGTCGGCGGTGACCTTGGGTTTGCCCCGGACCCGTGCTCGGCGCCCGCCGTGGCGGCGGCGCATGAGGTGCCCGAGCTTGCGTTCGACCTTCGGGCGGGTCGCCCGGTAGTCGGCGGCGCGGGCGGGCTCGGCTTGGCGGGCTCGGTTGGTGGCCAGCTCGGATTCGTAGAGGCCGACGGCCACACCGCGGCCGTTGGCCGAGCTGGTGCACCGGTCGCGCAGCGGGCAGGCGGCGCACGCCTTGCCGAAGCGTGCCTGTCCTTCCTTCTTGCCCCAGCGGATCGGGACGGTGACCCCGTTCGGGCAGGTGGCTGTGTCGTCCTCGAGGTCGATCTCGAAGTCGTCCTTGGTGAAATGCCCGTCGGGGGCCTGCGGCCTGGGGGTCTTGACGTTGGGGTCGATCCCGTTGGCGAACATGTCGGCGAGCACCTCTCCGGTGCCGTACGCGCAGTCGCCGTACACGGTCTTGGTCGGTGTCGCCGCGGGCTCGGGTGTGGGGGCCGTGTCGGGATCTTCGTCGCCGGGGGGTGGGCAAGGTTCGTGGTCGATGAGCTCTTCGACGAGCTCGGCGGCCACCGCTCCGTCGGCGACGTTGCCGGCGCTCACCGTGGAGTTGGTGATGACCTCGCTGTCGGGGTCCACCGAGACGTGACCCTTGTAACCGTCGAAGCCGCGGGCGGCCGTCTTGTGGCCGTGGCGGGTGTCAGGGTCGACGGTCGAGATGATCCGGTCCGGGGCGACCCGGCGGGCGATGCGGAACGTGCCATCCTCGGTCTGGTCGAGGTCCTGGCCGACCACCCCGGCCAACAGGTCGGCCGCCTCGCGGACCGGCCCGTCCAGCGCTCTGCCGTCGAGCGCCGCCAGGCACGCCATCGCGTCTTTGGCCCGCGAGTCGATCAGCGCCTGGCGGGCGTCGGCGTCGTCCCAGTCGATCTGCGGTTTGGCGGAACTGGCGTAGTCGTCCCCGGAGCCGAGCGCCGCCCGCACCACCGCCTCGAGGTCGGTGCCGGCCAGCACCTTCAACAGGTTGCGCATCGCGGAACGGACCAAGGTGATCGTGTCCATCGTCGCCACCGCGTCGTACAGCGGCGTCGAGTCCAGCACCCGGCGGGCGCCCACCAGCCCCGCCTTCCCGGCCGCCTCGATCGTCACGTCCCGGATGCGATCGGGCGCGTGGGAACGGGCGAGACGGGCGCGCATGTCGACCAGCACCGTGTGAGCGAAGCTCGGGTAGTCGAAGTCCAGCCCGCCGCACGCGTACTTCCAGCGGGCATCGAAGGTGAACGCCTCGACCGCCTCACGGTCGGACAGGCAACCCAGCTTCTGCAACACCATCACCGTGGCCACGATCCGGGGCGGCACACTGCGCCGCCCGGTGTCGGCGAACAGATCGGCGAACATCTCGTCGGGGAACAAGCGGTGACCCTCGCGGTGCAGCAACGACCACACCGAGGCCTCGCCCACCAGCCCCTCGCACAACAGCGCCGTTCCCGTCAACATGCTCGGCTGGGCCGGCGTCACACCGGCCGTCACCGCAGCTCCCGGAATGTGAATCCCATGCATGTAATTATTGCCGTGCGTCACCCAAAACGCGAGCACTCAGGCCCGCGAAAGACACCAGCCACCTAGCAGCTTGGACAACACGGCGCGGTGCTCCTCACCAATGAGAGTGGAAAGCGTCGGTGTCAGCTCTCGCCGTCGGCGGGTCGCCATGGTCGGCTGCCTGTTACCGGACGACGCGCAGGGCGGTGGATGGTCCGCCGAGCGCGACGCCGGTGAGCTGGCGGCAGCGTTGTCGCAGGTGGTCTCGGTGCATACCGGGCCGGTCCGCGGCGCGGAAGATGTCGATTGCGAGCTGGTGGTGTTGGCCTGCGATCGCGGATTCGGCGAGAGCGACGATCGGCATCCAGTGGTCGGAGCCGAGGCGCCGCGCCACGTCGACGTATTCGGTGTAGCGGGGGCCGGCGATGTGGAGCCAGGCGACGAGCTGCATGGCCTCCTGGGCTTGGTAGTCCTGGTAGGCCGCGCGCCACTCGGCGGTAAGGCCGAGCAGGATCGTCTCGACGAGGTCGGCTTGCCCGGCCGGGACGTGGCGGAACGGGAGGGTCTCCTCCTGATAGGTGAGGGCGTAGGTCTCGCAGACCAACAGCTCGCAGAGGTCCTGCCAGTAGTGCTCGGCGGCCATCCCGGTCGAGGCCCAGTCGATCATCAGGTAGGTACGGAACGCGTCGCGCCGGAGATCGCCGACGTTGCCGTAAGAGTCGTCGGCCTGGTCGGCGAGTTCGAGG
>DASTKA010000794.1:0-4596 GCA_035716165.1 Mycobacterium sp.
ACAAGGCGGGGCGCCCGACTTGATCTACATCGACCTGCACCTGGTGCACGAAGTCACCAGCCCGCAGGCTTTCGACGGTCTACGCCTGGCGGGGCGCCCGGTGCGCCGCCCCGATTTGACGCTGGCGACCGAGGATCACAACGTCCCGACGATCGACATCGACAAGCCCATTGCGGACCCGGTGTCGCGGACCCAGGTCGAGACGCTGCGGCGAAATTGCGCCGAATTCGGTGTGCGGCTATATCCAATGGGCGACCTGGAGCAGGGCATCGTGCACGTGGTCGGGCCGCAGCTCGGCCTCACGCAACCGGGAATGACGATCGTCTGTGGGGACAGTCACACCTCTACCCATGGCGCATTCGGCGCGCTGGCCATGGGAATTGGCACCTCAGAGGTCGAGCACGTCCTGGCCACCCAGACGCTGCCGTTGCGGCCGTTCAAGACGATGGCGGTCAACGTCGACGGCCAGCTGCCCGCCGGCGTGACGGCCAAAGACATCATCCTCGCCCTGATCGCCAAGATCGGAACCGGCGGTGGGCAGGGGCATGTCATCGAATATCGCGGCAGCGCCATCGAATCGCTGTCGATGGAAGGCCGGATGACGGTCTGCAATATGAGCATCGAAGCCGGCGCCCGGGCGGGGATGGTGGCTCCGGACGAGACCACATTCGAGTTCCTGCGCGATCGCCCACACGCCCCGCAAGGGGCGCAATGGGATGCGGCGATGCGTTATTGGCAGGAGCTGCACACCGACCCCGGTGCCGAATTCGACACCGAGGTCTACCTCGACGCGGCGTCGCTGAGCCCGTTCGTGACCTGGGGAACGAACCCGGGTCAGGGCGTGCCGTTGGCCGACGCCGTGCCCGATCCCGAGTTGATGACCGACGACGGACAGCGCCAGGCGGCCGAGAAAGCGTTGGCATATATGGACCTTCGACCGGGTACGCCGATGCGTGACATCGCCGTTGACACGGTGTTCGTGGGCTCTTGTACCAACGGTCGTATCGAAGACCTGCGCGTCGTGGCCGACGTGCTGCGGGGTCGCAAGGTCGCGCGCGGGGTGCGGATGCTCGTCGTACCGGGCTCCATGCGGGTGCGGGCGCAGGCCGAAGCCGAAGGGCTGGGCGAGGTTTTCACCGCTGCCGGCGCTGAGTGGCGCCAAGCGGGGTGCTCAATGTGCCTGGGGATGAATCCCGACCAGCTGGCGCCGGGGCAGCGCTGTGCGGCGACGTCCAACCGCAACTTCGAAGGGCGCCAGGGTAAAGGCGGTCGCACGCATTTGGTGTCGCCTGCCGTTGCCGCGGCGACAGCGGTTCGCGGCACATTGTCCGCTCCAGCCGATTTGAGCTGACGTATTCGACTGCGAAGGGATTGAGCATGGAAGCATTTCACACCCACACCGGTATCGGTGTTCCGCTGCGGCGCTCCAATGTCGACACCGATCAGATCATTCCGGCGGTGTTTTTGAAGCGCGTCACCCGAACCGGTTTCGAGGACGGCTTGTTCGCCAGCTGGCGGTCGGATCCGTCATTCGTGCTAAACCTCAGCCCCTTTGACCGGGGGTCAGTGCTAGTGGCAGGACCCGATTTCGGGACGGGTTCGTCGCGTGAGCACGCGGTGTGGGCGCTGATGGACTACGGCTTCCGGGTGGTCATCTCGTCTCGATTCGGCGACATTTTCCGGGGCAACGCCGGCAAGGCGGGGCTGCTGGCGGCCGAAGTTTCCCAGGACGGTGTGGAGCTGCTGTGGAAGCTCATCGAGCAGAGTCCGGGATTGGAAATCACTGTCAATCTTCAAGATCGAAATATCACGGCGGGAACGACGGTGCTGCCGTTCACGATTGACGACCATACCGCGTGGCGACTGCTCGAAGGGCTTGACGATATAGCCCTTACGCTGCGAAAACTCGACAAAATCGAGTCGTTCGAAGCGGCGTATCCGGACTGGAAACCGCGCACTCTGCCCACCTCGTGAGGCCGGGCCGCGGCCGATTTTCTCCTTGATCGGCTAACTAAACCCAGCCGAATTTTTGCTCTCTCCACCGGTCAAGGGCGGCAACCGGATTGCGAAAACGTCGCACGCATTGCCGTGAAATTGCGCGTGGCTCTTGGAAATTTGCTGGGTGAGGGTTTACCGTGTCCACTAGTCGGTTCAAATCGAGGACCACTAGCGTCGGAGGGATTGATGAATAAGGCAGAGCTCATTGATGTGCTCACAACTAAATTGAACACGGACCGTCGACAGGCGACCGCAGCGGTCGAAAACGTTGTCGACACCATTGTGCGTGCGGTACACAAGGGCGACAGCGTCACCATCACCGGGTTCGGAGTGTTCGAACAGCGGCGTCGCGCAGCACGGGTGGCCCGCAACCCGCGGACCGGTGAGACGGTGAAGGTGAAGCCGACGTCCGTCCCCGCGTTCCGCCCGGGTGCCCAATTCAAAGCGGTTGTGTCTGGCGCACAGCGCCTCCCGTCGGACGGCCCGGCCGTCAAGCGCGGTGTGGTATCGGGTGGTGCGGCCAAGAAGACCGCCGCGAAGAAGGCTCCCGCCAAGAAGGCTGCGGCCAAGAAGGCCCCGGCCAAGAAGGCTGCGGCTAAGAAGGCTCCGGCCCGCAAGGCCGCGACCAAGGCTCCGGCCAAGAAGACTGCGGCCAAGAAGGCTCCGGCCAAGAAGGCCGCGACCAAGGCTCCGGCCAAGAAGGCGGCGAGCAAGGCTCCGGCCAAGAAGGCTCCGGCCAAGAAGACGACCGCGCGTCGCGGTCGCAAGTAGGCGGAAGTCAAGTTCTAGACACGAGTACCCTTCGGGCGGCAGCGGTGCCCCCGAAGGGTATTCGTGTGCTAGCGGCGGGCCGCCGCCAGCATGCCGGCGGCGCTCGCCGCAATCAGGCTAGGCCCGAACGTTGGCGGCCAGTGCACCGCCGATGTGGTCGGCAGCCACCAACCGCCCGCCCGACAGCGACAGCACCCAGGTGCTGCCCTTGTGGTTGCGCGATTTGTCGGGCCGCACGCCATCGCGCTCACACCACCACGCGATCAAGTCCGGAATGACCTTGCCCTGAGTGCAGACAACCGGCGTGCCTTGCTGTTCGGCGATTTCCATCATTCGGTGGCGGCCGCGTTTCGGGTTCTTGGCGTAGGCCTCTTCGGTGAGGGTGGGCTCGTTGTGCACGGGCACGCCCAATTCCTCGGCAAGCGGTTCCACGGTCTGCCGGCAGCGGACGCGGTCGGCCGCATACACCTGTGACGCACCGAAGGCGAGCAGCTGCGGAACCAGGGCCTCGGCCTGGGCGCGCCCACGTTTGTCCAGCGGCCGCTGCGCGTCATCGCCGTGGAAACGCGACTTGCGTCCGGCCGTGCCGTGCCGGACCACCAGGACGGTGTGCGTGTCGACCGGCTTTTTAATGAAGTGACGCAGCACTTTTCGATCTTGGGGGTACTCCAGCTTCTGCATCGCCTCGGCGATCGGAAGCCACAACAAGTCGTCCACCTCGTTACCCGGCACGAAGTCGCCGTCGGTGGCGCGCGCCGCCCAGTAGTAGACCTTTTTGACGCCCTGGTCGATTGGGTAGCTCACCACGTTGAGCCGCCTGCCGAGGACGGCGTGCTGACCCGTCTCCTCGTGCACCTCGCGCACCGCGGCCACGGGTGCCGTCTCGCCGGGGTCGACCTTGCCTTTGGGCAGTGACCAGTCGTCATAGCGGGGACGGTGAATGACGGCGATCTCGATGTCGTGGTCGGCGGCTTCGGCATTGCCTGGTCGCCAGAGCACCGCGCCGGCGGCGAAGACGACTCGGCTTCCCGAGCGCCGAGTGGCGGACGAATTATGGGTCGGCACCTCAACTCCTGCAGATCAATTCACCTCAGAGCCGGCATGCTTAATCGAGATGCGGCCCGGGAAGAACAACCGGAAAATCACCGCACAGAGCTAGGGACTGCGATGGCGCTCCATCAACGATACTTGGTGGTCACGCACGGTATGGCCTTCTTGTGGCGACGGGGTCCACTGCCCGTCGGGACCCAACTCCCAGCACCGCGTGGACGGATCCAGTGCGGACTCGAACAATTCGTCCAGCTGTGCGGTGAGCTTGGGATCCTTGACCTGGGCCAGCACCTCCACGCGCCGATCGAGGTTGCGGTGCATCATGTCGGCGCTGCCGATCCAGAATTCGTTGATGTTGCGGAAATGGATGATTCGCGAGTGCTCCAGGAAGCGGCCGAGAATGGACCGTACGACGATGTTTTCGGAGTAACCCTCGGCACCGGGGCGCAGCGCGCAGATGCCGCGCACCACGACCTCGACCCGCACGCCCGCTTGTGAGGCCCGGTAGAGCGCGTCGATCACCTGCTCGTCCACGAGCGCATTCATCTTGAGACGGATTCGCCCGTTTCCACGTTCGCGGTGCGCAGCGATCTCTCGTTCGACGCGTTCGATGATTCCGGTGCGAATTCCGTGCGGCGCCACCAGCAGATTGCGGTAGGAGACCTTGCGCGAATAGCCGGTAAGCGAATTGAACAGATCGGTGAGGTCTGCCCCGATATCGGGGCTCGCCGTGAGCAACCCGACATCCTCATACAGACGCGCGGTCTTGCTGTTGTA
>DASTKA010000795.1:0-2696 GCA_035716165.1 Mycobacterium sp.
CGGCGGGGTCGGGATGGCCGCGGTTCAGCTGGCGCGCCACATCGGCCTGGAAGTGTTCGCGACCGCCAGCCGCGGGAAGTGGGACACCTTGCGGGACATGGGCTTTGACGACGACCACATCTCGGACTCGCGCAGCCTGGAATTCGAAGAGAAGTTCCGGGCCGTCACCGGTGGGCGGGGCATGGATATCGTGCTCGACTCGCTGTCCGGCGATTTCGTCGATGCGTCCCTGCGCCTGATGGCACCCGGTGGGGTCTTCCTGGAGATGGGCAAGACCGACATCCGCGACCCCGAGGTCGTCGCCCGGGACCACTCCGGTGTGCGCTACCGGGCCTTCGACCTCTTCGAGGCCGGTCCGGATCGCATCGCGCAGATGCTCGACGAGTTGGCCGCCATGTTCGGCGAAGACGTGCTACGGCCCTTGCCGGTCACCAGGTTTGACGTGCGACGCGCGCCCGCGGCGCTGCGCTACCTGAGCCAGGCCCGCCACGTCGGCAAGGTCGTGATGACCATGCCCGACGCCTGGACGGCCGGCACGGTGTTGATCACCGGCGCCACCGGCATGGCCGGTTCGGCGGTGGCGCGACATGTGGTGACCCGCCATGGCGCCCGGAATCTGGTGCTGGTCAGCCGTCGCGGCCTGGACGCACCGGGCGCCGCGGAGTTGGTCGCCGAGCTGAGCGCGGCCGGTGCGCACGTGGAGGCGGTGGCCTGTGATGCCGCCGATCGCGAAGCCTTGGCGAAGGTGATCGCCGAAATCCCGATGCAGCGCCCGCTGACCGGGGTGATCCATGCCGCCGGTGTCCTGCACGACGCGGTCGTGACATCGCTGACGCCAGACCGCATCGAATCGGTGTTGCGATCCAAGGTCGACGCGGCGTGGAACCTGCACGAATTGACCCGCGAGCTGGATGTGTCGGCGTTCGTGATGTTTTCGTCGATCGCCGGGCTCGCGGGCGCATCGGGCCAGGCGAACTACGCGGCCGGCAACTCGTTCCTGGACGGGTTGGCCGCCCACCGACGGGCCCACGGTTTGCCGGCGATCTCGCTGGGCTGGGGTCTGTGGGATCAGGCCAGCGCCATGACCGGTGGATTGGGTGCGGCCGACCGCGCCCGGTTCGGGCGGGACGGGATCGTCGCCATGTCCTCGGACCAGGCGCTGGAGCTGATGGACACCGCGCTCATCGTCGATGAGCCGTTCATGCTGCCCGCCCACATCGATCTGGCGGCCCTGCGGGTGAAGTTCGATGCGGGCACGTTGCCGCCGATGTTCGTCGACCTGATCAACGCACCGACCCGACGCCAGGTCGACGACTCGCTCGCCGCCGCGAAATCGAAATCCGCTCTGCTGCAACGCCTTGAGGGTCTGCCGGAGGACGAGCAACAGGCGATCCTGCTGGACCTGGTGCGTGCCAACATCGCCACCGTGCTCGGCAGCGCCAGCCCGGAGGCCATCCACCCGGACCGGGCGTTCCAGGAGCTCGGTTTCGACTCGCTGACCGCCGTCGAAATGCGCAACCGGCTCAAAGCCGCGACCGGGCTGGCGCTTTCACCGACGCTGATCTTCGACTATCCGAACTCCGCCGCGCTGGCCGGCTACATGTATCGGGAATTGGTCGGATCGTCGGACCAGCCCGCGGTGACGGCCGCTCCGGGCGAGGCCGAGATCCAGCGGGTCGTCGGGTCGATTCCGGTCAAGCGTCTTCGCCAAGCGGGTGTGCTGGAGTTGTTGTTGGCCTTGGCCAACGAATCTTCCGGTGGGAACGCGCCGTCCGCGGTCACCGCGGAGAAGGACATCGCCGACATGGACCTCGACGATCTGGTGAACGCCGCCCTGCTGGACGACGACGAGTAGGCATGACGTGAGAATCGCGGTCACCGGGGCCAGCGGCGTCATCGGTCGCGGCCTCGCCGCCCGGCTGCTCAGCCAGGGCCACGACGTGGCGGGGATCGCTCGCCATCGTCCCGAAAGCTGGCCGGGCGCGGCCGATTTCGTCGCGGCCGACATCCGGGACGCCGACGCTGTCCGGCGCGCACTGGCCGGCGCGGACGTCGTCGCCCACTGCGCGTGGGCGAGGAGTTCCGGGTACGACGACCAGGTCAACATCGACGGCACTCGCAACGTGCTCGCCGCGATGGCCGAGGCCGGGGTCAGGCGGATCGTTTTCGCGTCGTCGGCGCACGTCTACGGCGCGGAAGACGCGCCGAAGACCGAATACGACAGCACAGCTCCAGCCGGTGCCGAAGGGCAATTCAAGGCCCGCGCCGAACGCATGCTTGCCGAATCGGGCGCGGAATGGGTCGCGATCCGCTCCGCGCTCATCCTCGGCCGAAGCGTCGACAACTGGGTGCGCCGGCTGTTTGCGTTACCGATCCTCCCCGACCGGTCGAGCGATCGCCGGCTGCAGGTCGTCCACCTCGACGATGTGCTTCGGCTGTTCAACCACGCGATCGTCGAAGCTGGAATCACCAGTGGGCCGGTGAATCTCGCTGCGCCGGGTGAGCTGACCCTGCGGCAGATCGCGGCCGCGCTTCGGCGGCCGGTGGTACCGCTGGGCCTTGAGCCGGCCGAGCTGCGAATGGTGCGCGAGGCTGCGCTCATGGACACCGCGCGGTTGCGCGAAGAGTGGGGATTCCGGCCGGCGTGGGAATCCGGCGAATGTGTCCAGGATTTCGCGCTGGCGGTGCGCGGCCGG
>DASTKA010000796.1:0-5497 GCA_035716165.1 Mycobacterium sp.
GGCAGGCCAGTTCGGCTGCTGAGCGGCCGGCTTGGCCAATGCGGCGTCCAGCCGGGCGCGCAGGTCAGGCGGCAGCGGCGGCAGCGGCGGCAGCTGGTCGATCGGGATGTCGACGGTCCAGTTCATCGGTCCATGGTAACCGGGTACGGCCGCTGGCTGATCACGACTGATCAGGGCGAACGTTCCTCGGGCCCCTCGCTGTTAGACATGATCAGCCGGAATCGGCGCAACTGATCCCGGGCATCGACCAGGGCGTCGTGGACCTCGCGCGGGCGTGGTGGCATCGGCGGGGACCCGCGGTCCTCCCACAATTGCCGCAGTTCCCGGGTGAAACGGGGCAACGCCTTTGGCAGGCCCGGCATCGGGCCCCACAACTGGCACAGCGCGACATGATCGTAGGCGCCCACCCATGCCCACAGCTCGATCGGCTCGGTTGCCCCGGCACCGAAGACGCCGAAGAACTCCTCCAGGTCCAGGCGGATCTGCTTGCGCGAGCGCCATAACGGCGAGGCCGGGGGCGGCAACTTGGGCAGCACATTTGCGCGCACCCAGCTACCGGCACGCTCGGGATCGAATTCGGTGGACACGGCGTAGTACTCACGGCCATCCTCGGCGACCACCCCAATGGAGACCAGCTCGATGGTGCGGCCGTCCTCGATGAACTCGGTGTCGTAGAAATACCGCACCGGGGAAGCCTAGACCGGCGACGGCGAGCGCCGGAAACGCGCGAGTGAGGAGCCGGGCCGTCCAACCCAGACCGGCGACGGCGAGCGCCGGAACGGCGCGAGTGAGGAGCCCAAGGCTATCGGTTGATCAGGATCGGCCCGGTGGGCGCCGGCGCGGGGTGGATCTCCTCGTCGAGCGTGGCGTCGACCATGCGTTCGTCGGGCAACCGCGGTGTGCCGGCGATTGCGCACTGCAAGTAGAGCTTGGCCCGCACCACCGGGCGCCGCAGCGTCCGCTCGCGTTGCAGCGCGCGGCGCATCTTGACCGGTTGCGTGGAATACCGCCAGCGGGCCCAGGGAGCGTGCGGGCGCGACAGCCGGATTGCGCCGATGACCAGCAGGATTACCAGGAACATGCCCAGCAGGCCGGTCCACACCTTGCCCTTGAGCACCACCACCACGGCCAGCGGCAACGTCAGCGCCATGGCGCTGGCCACCACGGCCCGCAGCACCGTCGAGTCGGCGCCGTGCCAGATCGGCAGGAAGAACATCAGCGGGTGCAGGCCCATGATCAACAGACCGGCCACCGCCACCGCCGCGAACACCGCGTCCACCGACGTGCGGCCGTCTTCGGACCAGTAGACGTCGGACAGGTGCAAAATCAGCGCGTACTCGTCCAGAACCAAGGCGGCGCCGATCCCGAAAAACGTTGCCGCAATGGTGAATTCGGGCTCATGCCCGTCGATGGACAACGTGACCAGCGTCAGCCCGGAGAGCAGGGTCAGCACCACCCCGAAGGTCACGTGGTGGATGTGGACTCCCCCGACGTGGACGTTGCGCGGGTGCCACCACCGAGCGGGCCGGCCGGTGTCGGCGCGGTGCCGGATGAAGCGCACGAACGTTCGCGTGACGAAGAACGTCAGGATGAAGGCGACCAGGCAGCACAGCAACGGCAGGTGACCGCGGTCGTAGACGTCGTGTGCAAACCATCGGGTCACCTCGGTCACGAACGAATGGAGCACTCCTGAAACGTACGCCTGTCTGCGCCGGGGTCGTGGGACCCGCGCTGCGCAAGGCGGGTCTGGGCCCTGGCACCCATTACGCTGTTGTGCGACATGAGTACATGGCAGACGCCCGGCGTGGGCGATCGACCCGGTTGGGCGCTGTGGTGGGGGCTGGCCTGGCTGACCGCCGCCGCGGGGCTGAGTTATGCGGCGTGGCAGCTATTCGCGCACATCCCCTATCGCATCGATATCGACGTCTATCAGATGGGCGCCCGGGCCTGGATGGACGGCCACCCGCTGTACCGGGGTGAGGTGCTGTTCCACACGCCGATCGTGGATCTGCCCTTCACCTATCCGCCGCTGGCCGCCATTGTGTTCTGCCCGTTCGCGTGGATGCACATGCCGATCGCCAGCGTCGCGATCACCGCCTTGACGCTGGTGCTTCTGGTCGTCTCGACGGTGATCGTGCTGACCCGCCTCGACGTCTGGAGCAACTCGACGACGCTGCCCGGCCCGGCCTGGCTGCGCCGGTGGTGGCTGGCGACCGTCGCCGCGGCGGCCGCGACGATCTGGCTGGAGCCGATCACCTCGAACTTCGCCTTCGGCCAGATCAACGTCGTGCTGATGACGCTGGTGATCGCCGACTGCGTGCCCCGGCGCACGCCGTGGCCGCGCGGGCTGCTGCTGGGGCTGGGCATGGCGCTGAAGCTGACCCCGGCCGTTTTCCTGCTCTATTTCCTGCTGCGGCGCGACTACCGTGCGGCGCTGACGGCGCTGGCCTCGTTCGTGGGAGCGACACTTCTGGGTTTCGTTCTGGCCTGGAACGACTCGTGGGAGTACTGGACGCACACCGTGCATCACACGGACCGGATCGGTTCCGCGTCGTTGAACACCGATCAGAACATCGCCGGCGCCCTGGCCCGGCTGGGTATGGGACAGCTGGAACGGTCCCTGCTCTGGGTGGCCGCGTCGCTGCTGGTGCTGGCGGTGACTGTGTGGGCGATGCGACGGGCGCTGCGCGCCGACGAGCCGACGATCGCGTTGGTGTGCGTCGCGCTGTTCGGGCTGGTGGTGTCGCCGGTGTCCTGGTCGCACCACTGGGTCTGGGTGCTGCCGGCGGTGCTGGTGACCGGCATCTTGGGCTGGCGGCGCCGCAACGCGGCGCTGATGGTGGTCAGCGTGATCGGGGTGGCGCTGATGCGCTGGTCCCCTATCGACCTGATGCCCAAGCACCACGAGGCCAGCGCGTCCTGGTGGCGCCAGCTGGCGGGGATGTCGTACGTGTGGTGGGCGCTGGCGGTCATCCTGGCCGTGGGAGTGACCGTCACCGCCCGAGGGGTCGCGCGGGACAGCGTTCCGCAGCGGTTGGCGCCGGTTACCGCCGTCGGCTAACCGGCCGCGGTCTCGGGAATCCGGGCGGCCTCGCCGTTGGCCGCGCCGTCGTTGCCGCCCTGTTTCAGGCTCGCCGCGTAGATGTCGACGTATTCCTGACCGGACAGGCCCATCAGCTCGTAGATCACCTCGTCGGTGACGGCCCGCTCGATGAAGCGGTTCCCGGCCAGCCCCTCGAACCGCGAGAAGTCCATCGGCTCGCCGAAGCGGACGGTCACCCGGCCGAATCGCAGCATGTTCGTACCGGGCGGGTTGACCACGTTGGTGCCGATCATCGCGACGGGGATCACCGGAACACCGGTCTCCAGCGCCAGCCGCGCCAGCCCCGTCTTGCCCTTGTACAGCCGGCCATCCGGCGACCGCGTGCCCTCGGGATACATGCCCAGCAACTTGCCCTGGCTCAGCACCTGCTGCGCGGTGGTCAGCGCGGCCCGGGCGCTGTCGGCGTCGGTGCGGTCGATCGGCACCTGGCCGACGGCGGTGAAGAACCACCGCTGAAACCAGCCCTTGAAACCGGTGCCGGTGAAATATTCCGACTTGGCCAGGAACGTGATTCGGCGTCGCACCACCAGCGGAAGGAAGAAGCTGTCCATCACCGCCAGGTGATTACTGGCCAGTATCACCGGGCCGGAACTCGGAACGTGTTCTAGCCCTTCAACTTTGGGCCGCCCCAGCAGTGACAGCAGCGGGCCGAGGAGCACGTACTTGAACAGCCAGTACCACATGGCCCTCCCTCTCGGCTGTACCGCTGATGTTCTGCAACTGTACCCATCCCCTCCGCAACCGACCACCTGCGGCGCGGTCGGCTCACTCCTCGAGCGTGACCGGGATGGGCTGGTACCGGGTCCGCGGCGTGGCGCCGTTCGCGTCGGCCGGTGCGCCGCCGGGCGAACCGTCCGGGGGCGGTTCCGGCGTCGGCTTGGCGGACCCGTCCATGTCGTTGACGATGTCGCGAATCACCGCGAGCAGGGCGACGCTGTGGTCGGCGATCGCGGTGAGCAACGGGTGCTGGTCGCCGGTTGCCAACGCCGCCAGGGCGCACACCGGGCACCACACCTGCTGACACTTGCCGGTGCCGACTCCGGCGCCGGCCGTCAGCGCCGCCGCCGCGCGCACCGCGGGGTCGATGCCGTCCAGGATCGTCTGGGCGAGCCTGCGCAGTTCGGGACCGATGTCGGAATGACCGCCACCACTCACTTCGGCCACACCTCCGGATCTGGTCGAAAACGCACCGTCAGTTCGCTACCCCGCAGATGTGCGTCCAGCACCGTGCACCGCCGAAGTACTGATGCCAACCTAACCCTGCGCCTCGATCCCCCGGCGCTGATGATCAGATCGTCATCGACGCGGCCCAACGTCAGGGCCGACGGATCGAGTTGCGGCAACGCTAGCCGCATGCGGTAGATGGACCCTAGTCCCGTTCCGGATTCGAGGTCCACCGTGGGCCGCAGCGGGCCCGGCGGCGCCGTCCCGCCCCGGCGCCGCGCCGCGTCGAGCAGCCCGCTGAGCGCCTTGGGGCCGATCGGCTCGCCGGACAGGTGCGGGGTCATCACCAGCGCCACCTCACCGATGGCGGCGTCGAGCTCGTCGAGCACACCCCGCTGCTCGGCGATGCGTTCGGTGTACCAGTAGAACGCGGGGTGTTCGGGCAGGTTGCGGTACTCGTATGAGTCATCTTGCAGCAGAACCTGATTCACGATCAGCTCTTCGACACGAACCCCCATCAGGGCCAGCGAGCCCAGCGTTCGGGTCGCCTCGGCCGCCACCACCCGCTCGGGGGTCAGCACCAGGTGCGCACCGACGAGATCGCCGTCGGTGAGCAGCGCGCCCAGCGACTCCACATGGGAGTTGATTCGCTCGAGGAGCTCGACCACCGCCGCCGACCGGGTGTCGTCGGCGGTGACCGACAGCCGGCGATGCCGCGGCCACGCCCGCTCGACGTACAGGCCGAAGGTGGCCGGCAACGTCAACATCCGCAGGGCATCGGCGGTCGAGGCGCAATCGACCACCACGCGATCCCATTGCCCGGAGCGGGCCAGCTCGCCGACCGCGTACAGACCGAGCACTTCCTGCACACCGGGTAGGGCCGAAAGCTCTTCGGGCGCAATGGTGCTCAGTTCAGAGCCGGGAAAGCGCCCGTCCAAGGTGGCAACGACTTCATGCCATCGGGCCTCGAGCAGGGCCAGCGTGTCCAGGGCCAGCGCGTCGAGAAAGCCGCCGGCCTCCGCTGGCCCCGTCTCGAGGTCGGCGACCACCCGCACCAGTTCGCCCTGACTCGGGGGGACGGGAACTCCGAGCACGTCACCCAGCGAGTGCGCCTGGTCGGTCGAGACGACAAGCACCCGCTGCCCGGCGCTTGCGGCACCGACGGCGGTGGCGCAAGCCAGGGTGGATTTCCCTACCCCGCCTTTGCCGACGAAAAGGCTGATCCGGGCC
>DASTKA010000797.1:0-3421 GCA_035716165.1 Mycobacterium sp.
CGGCGAGAGCCACATTGTCTTCAGGTTGAACTCCCGGACGCGGGCCTCGTCGGGGGTGATGGTCGCGCACTTGACCCCCACGCCGTGCTTCTTGATGGCATAGGCCGCATCGATGGTCACCTGGTCGTCGGTGCGATCACGGTGCTCGATGCCCAGGTCGTAGTAGTCCAGGTCGATGTCGAGGTGCGGCAGGATCAGCATGTCCTTGATGAACTTCCAGATGACGCGGGTCATCTCGTCACCGTCGAGCTCCACGACGCGGCCTTTGACCTTGATCTTGGCTTCGTGGGACATGTCGAGCCGGCTTCCTGCTCGCGGCTTAGCCTGTCGAAGCCGCGAGCGCCTCGTTGAAAGTCTTGCTGGGCCGCATGATTGCCGTCGTCTTCTCGCTGTCCGGGTAGTAGTAGCCGCCGATGTCGACGGCCTCGCCCTGCGCCTCGGCCAGCTCGGACACGATGGCATCCTCGTTTTCGCCCAACGAGTCGGCCAGCGCGGCGAAGTGCTTGCGCAACTCGTCGTCGTCGGAGTTCGCAAGCTCCTGCGCCCAGTACAGCGCCAGGTAGAACTGGCTGCCGCGGTTGTCGAGTTCGCCGGTCTTGCGCGACGGGCTCTTGTTGTTCTCCAGCAGCTTGCCGATCGCGGCGTCCAGCGTCTTGCCCAGAACTTTGGCGCGCTCGTTGTCGGTCTTGACGCCGATGTCTTCGAAACACGCTCCGAGAGCGAGGAATTCACCCAGGGAGTCCCAGCGCAGGTGGTTCTCCTCGACGAGTTGGTGCACGTGCTTGGGCGCCGAACCGCCCGCGCCGGTTTCGTACATTCCACCGCCGGCCATCAGCGGCACGATGGACAGCATCTTGGCGCTGGTGCCCAGCTCCAGAATCGGGAACAGGTCGGTGAGGTAGTCGCGCAGGATGTTGCCGGTCGCGGCGATGGTGTCCTGCCCGCGCATCGCGCGCTCGATCGTGTACCTCATGGCCCACACCTGCGGCATGATCTGGATCTCCAGGCCCTCGGTGTCGTGCTCCTTCAGGTACGCCTTGACCTTCTTGCGCAGCTCGACCTCGTGCGGCCGTTCGGTGTCCAGCCAGAACACCACCGTCATACCCGAGTTTCGCGCCCGGGTGACCGCGAGCTTGACCCAGTCGCGGATCGCTTCGTCCGTGACGATGGGCATGCGCCAGATGTCGCCCTCCTCCACGTTCTGGGTCAGCAGAACCTCCCCGGTGTCGAGGTCGACGATGTTGGCGACACCGTCCTCCGGGATCTCGAACGTCTTGTCATGGCTGCCGTACTCCTCGGCCTGCTGCGCCATCAGGCCGACGTTGGGAACCGTGCCCATCGTCGTCGGATCGAACTGCCCGTGCGTCTTACAGAAGTTGATGATCTCTTGGTAGATCCGGGAGAAGGTGGACTCGGGGTTGACGGCCTTGGTGTCCTTCTGCCGCCCGTCGGCGCCCCACATCTTGCCGCCCGCGCGGATCATCGCCGGCATCGACGCGTCCACGATCACGTCGCTGGGCGAATGGAAGTTGGTGATGCCCTTGGCCGAATCGACCATGGCCAGCTCGGGGCGGTGCTCGTGGCAGGCGTGCAGGTCGCGGATGATCTCCTCGTGCAGCGACGCGGGCAGCGACTCGATCTTGTTGTAGAGATCGACCAACCCGTTGTTGACGTCGACGCCGAGCTCGTCGAAAAGCTCCTGATGCTTGGCGAAAGCGTCCTTGTAGAAGATCTTCACCGCGTGGCCGAAGACGATGGGGTGCGACACCTTCATCATCGTCGCCTTGACGTGCAGCGAAAACATCACGCCGGTCTCGTAGGCGTCCTGCATCTGCTCCTCGTAGAACTCGACGAGGGCCTTCTTGCTCATGAACATGGAATCGATGACGTCGCCGTCGCGCAGCTCGACCTTGGGCTTGAGCTCGAGGGTCTGCCCGCTCTTGGTCTCCAGCACCATCTTCACGTCGCGCGCGCTGTCCAGCGTCATCGACTTCTCGCCGTGGTAGAAGTCGCCGTGCCGCATGGTCGCGACGTGAGTGCGCGAGGCGGGCGACCAGTCCGCCATGCTGTGCGGGTGCTTGCGGGCGTACTCCTTGACCGCCTTGGGGGCACGCCGGTCCGAATTGCCCTGCCGCAGAACCGGATTGACCGCGCTACCGAGGCATTTGGCGTAGCGCGCGCGAATTTGCTTGTCCTCGTCGGTTTTTGGGCTTTGCGGGAAGTCCGGAATCTTGTATCCCTTGCCCTGCAGCTCCTTGACGGCGGCGATCAGTTGGGGGACCGAGGCGCTGATGTTCGGCAGCTTGATGATATTGGTGTCGGCGAGCTCGGTCAGCCGGCCCAGTTCGCCCAGGTTGTCCGGCACCCGCTGCTCTTCGGTCAGATCGTCGGGAAACTCCGCCAGAATCCGGGCGGCCAACGAGATGTCGCTGGTCTTGATCTCGATGCCCGCCGGCTCGGCGAAGGCGCGCACGATAGGCAGGAACGCGTACGTCGCCAGCAGCGGCGCTTCGTCGGTCAGTGTGTAGATGACGGTCGGCTGTTCGGCGCTCACGGTCCCTCTCCCGGAAATGATGGGTTGCGATTTTGGGGGCTCAGCGTTCTGACTGCCACGTTATCAAGGGTGTTTGGACAGGTGTCGACCTGCAGGTGCACCGCGATGGTTGGCACCGACTCGGCGCAGTAAGATAACCTTCGTATTGGTCATGAGCGCCAGCATCAAGCCCCGGCTTGCTGGCCGGCAACCCTCCAACCGCGGTGGGGTGCCCCGGGTGATGACCAGGTTGAGTAGCCACCCACACCGGCTATCCGGCAAGCGCGGGTCCGCCATGACGGGCCCCTGAGTAGACAGGGAAACGTGATGTGCATTCTCTTCGCCCATTCGCGCTCGGCCGTGCGTCGTCGTTAGTCCCCCGCGCCGGTTGACGCTCCGTCCGGAGTCCCGGCTGCCCGATGCAGATTTCCCTACCAGCAGAAAGCAATCTTGTGACCTCCGAGAACGCCGATCAAGACACCGATCCGACCGCGAACTGGTCATTCGAGACCAAGCAGGTGCACGCCGGCCAGCACCCGGACCCGGCCACCAGCGCCCGTGCTCTGCCGATCTACCAGACCACGTCGTACACCTTTGCAGACACCACGCACGCCGCCGCCCTGTTCGGGCTGGAGGTGCCGGGCAACATCTACACCCGAATCGGCAACCCGACCACCGATGTGGTCGAACAGCGGGTCGCCGCGCTCGAGGACGGGGTCGCGGCGCTCTTCCTGAGTTCGGGACAGGCGGCCGAGACCTTCGCGATCTTGAACCTGGCGAGTGCTGGAGATCACATCGTCTCGAGCCCGCGCCTCTATGGCGGGACGTACAACCTGTTCCACTACTCGCTGGCGAAGCTCGGCATCGAGACCACCTTCGTCGACAACC
>DASTKA010000798.1:0-4136 GCA_035716165.1 Mycobacterium sp.
TGCCCACCCAACCGCGAGCTTTGGACGATGGAGCGCGCGGTGGCCGAGGTCGACGCCGTAGTGCGAGCCCTGGGTCTGGACCGCTTCCACCTGTTCGGCAACTCCTGGGGCGGGATGTTGGCCCAGCAGTACATGCTGGACGCGGCGCCGCCCGGTGCCGCGAGCCTGACCATCTCCAACAGCATCGCGTCCATCCCGGAGTTCGCGAAGATGGTGGCCCGCTTGAAGTCCGGGCTTGACCCGGCCACCCAGGCCGCCATCGACCGGCATGAGGCCGCCGGCAGTACGCACGCGCCCGAATATCAGGCCGCCATCCGCACCTGGAACGAAACCTACCTATGCCGGGTACGCCCCTGGCCCCGAGAGCTCGAGGACGCGTTCCGGAACATGGGCACCGAGATATTCGAAACCATGTTCGGCCCCAGCGACTTTAACATCGTGGGGACCATCCGAGATTGGGATGTTGTCGAACGACTCAACGAAATCGCCGTGCCGACACTGGTGCTCGCGGGCAGATACGACGAATGCGTGCCCGAACACATGTGGGAAATGCACCAGCGCATTGCGGGGTCACGGTTCGAGTTGTTCGAATCGAGCGCCCACATGCCGTTCATCGAGGAGCCGGACAAGTTCGATGCGGTGATGCGCGACTTCCTGCACACGCACGACGCCTGAGTACCGGGGTCAAGACCTCAGTTCTTCTTGGCCGCGTTGAATTTGGCGACGTTGGCCCGGAAGTCCTCGGTCACGAACGACTGGCTCTCGGCCGAAAGCGCATAGTCCAGACTGGCGAGCACCGCCCGCTCCAGATGAATGTTGAGCACCCGCTTGGTGCTCTCCACCGCCTGCTGCGGCAGCTCCAGAATCTTCTTGGCGCTGGCGATCGCCTCGGCAACCGGATCATCCGCAATGTGATTGGCCAACCCGAGCTCGACAGCGCGCTGCGCGCTGATGCGGGTGCCGGTGAGGGCGAACTCCTTCGCCAGCAACAGGCTGATATGCAGCGGCCAGGTCAATGGTCCACCGTCGGCGGCGACCAGCCCCACCTGGACATGCGGGTCGGCCAGATAGGC
The DNA here is from genome assembly GCA_035716165.1 of Mycobacterium sp. Classification (GTDB taxonomy): domain Bacteria; phylum Actinomycetota; class Actinomycetes; order Mycobacteriales; family Mycobacteriaceae; genus Mycobacterium. Next base: position 1,074 of record DASTKA010000798.1, read on the forward strand.
GTTCTCGGCGATGTAGACGATGTCGCTGAGCGCCACCAGACTGCAGCCCAGCCCGACGGCAGGCCCGTTGACCGCGGCCACCACCGGAATTCGGCACCGCGCCATGCCCAGCACGATCTCGCGCCCGTCCCGAATGGTCTTGGCGCGTAGCGCAGCATCATTCGCCAGCTCTTCGAGATACGTGAAATCGCCGCCGGCCGAAAACGCCCTGCCCGCACCGGTGATCACGGCGGCCCGGGCCGTGGGGTCATCGGTCAGTCGCTGCCACAACCGCGCGAGGCCGACGTGCAGGTTGTCGTTGACGGAGTTGAGCGAATCCGGCCGGTTGAGCGTGATGATGCGCAGGGCACCGTCGGCGTGAACGTCGATTTCGGTAGGCATGTCGTACACGTCAGACTCCTTCGATGGTCGTGACCCGCTTCACCCGGGCTTCGCCCGCGTTCGCGATCACTCCTACAATCCCAAGATTCGTGAGGCGATGATGTTCTTTTGTATCTGTGATGTTCCGCCCATGACGCTCTGCGCCCGGCTGTACAGGTAGGCGCTGAGCAGATCGGGATCGCGCGTTCCGGCGACGGCCAGAGCGGCATGCCCGACGGATTGTTCCACCCAGGTCATCAGCAGTTTGTCCAGCGAGCCTTCCGAGCCGTGCGAGACCCCGTCGAGCTGTTCGGACAGCCGACGCCGGACGTGATGGGTCAGCATATCTGACTGAACCGCGGCCCACGCCAGCTCCTCGGGCACGTCACCTTCGTTGCGGGACAACAGCTCTCGAACGAGCTTGCCATAGCGGGCCGCATAACCGAGCGTGGATGGCTCGCGTTCGTGCCCGACGACGGTCATCGCCACGGCCCAACCGTCACCCGGAGCGCCGACCATACGATCCGCCGGCACCGTCGCATCGTCGAAGAACACCTGGCCGAATTCGTTGGTGACCCCGTTGATCATCCGCAGCGGTCGTTGTTGTACGCCAGGCTGTTTCATGTCCAGGACGAACGCGGACAAGCCGCGATGGCGCTTGGCCCCGGGGTCGGTGCGCGCCAGCAACAGACACCGGTCCGCGACGTCGGAGTAGCTCGTCCAGATTTTGTGTCCGTTGACCACATACTTGTCGCCCTCGAGGCGAGCGGTGGTGGTCAGTGACGCCAGGTCCGAGCCGGCGCCAGGCTCGCTGAAGCCCTGACACCAGCGCTCGGTTCCGTTGATGATGCCGGGCAGGAAGCGTTTCCGTAGCTCGTCGCTGGCGTGCGCGCCGATGCCGTACACCAGATAACCGACGCTAGGGCGTGGCGGAGCACCGGCACGCACCAGCTCCTCGTCGACGATGACGTCGTAGACCGGCGCCAGGTCCTGGCCGCCCCAATCGCGCGGCCAGGAAAGTCCGAAAAAGCCGTTCTCGTACAGGGCGCGGTGCCAGTCGGCCATGCGTACCCAGTACTCGTCGCCCGAGCCGGAGAACTCCTTGGCGTGCGCGGCAAGCCAGGTGCGCAGCCGCTCCCGGAAGGCGGCCTCGTCGGGTGAGTCACGAAAGTCCAAGATCGATCTCCTTCAACGCGACCGACCACAGCTCGGTCGATGTCAGGGCCCGGCGCAGGTAGACGTGCGCCACGCACTCCCAGGTGTTGCCGATGCCGCCGTGCACCTGGATGGCCGTCTCGCACACAGTGCGGGTGGCGCGCGCGCAATAGACCTTTGCGATCTGGGCGGCCCGGATGGCTTCGGCGGGGGCGAGCTCGTCGACCGCCCACCCGGCATGCCGCAACACGCTCACCGAACCCTCGATCAGCGCAAGGCTTTCCGCCAGCAAGTGCGCGATGGCTTGATACGAGCCGATCTGCTTGCCGTACTGCTCACGGATTTTCGCGTAATCACAGGCGACGGCATGCGCGCCCCGGGCGATGCCCACCAGGTCCGCCGTCGTGGTGACCAAAGCGAGTGCCCGCCACTGCTCGGCGACCTCGGATGACACGTCTCCCAACGTCTCGGGCGATCCCGCGATAGTGCCGTCGGCCCGTGTCAGATCGACACTTTCCGGTACAGCCTGAACGTCACCGGCGAGGACGGTGCCTCCCGAGAGCCACAGGGCGCGCCGAGCGCCGCGGGCGTCGATCACTCGATCGTCGACGGCCACGGTCGCCGCCGACACGTCGGCACCGACGTGACGGCCCAGATCGTCGGCCAGCACGGGACCAAGGAACGGTGTGTCTACCAGCCGGCGGCCGAACTCCTCGGCCACGATGGCGACTTCCACACCCGAGGCCCCGTCGGAACGCAGCGAGCGCCAGCCGGTGTTCTCGATCTGCTTGTCCAGACGGGTGATTCGAGTCTGGTCATCGAGATCCTGCACCGCTGACGAACCGAGATCGTCGGCCAGTTTGGCGGCGGCATCGCGTAATTGCTGTTGTTCAGCTGTCAGACGTACATCCATAGCGCTCCTTGAGGACTCGGCGCAGCACCTTGCCCGAAGGCAGGCGGGGAATTTCGGGAACGAACACCACTCGGCTCAGATGTTTATAGGACGCCAGTCTCTCGTCCACCATGGCGGTCAGCTGGGTCGCATCGACGGGCGCGGACGTGGCGACCGCCGCGACGACGGCTTCGCCGTTGAGACCATCGGCAATCCCGAACACCGCGCAGTCTTTGACGGCCGGATGGCCGTGCAAGACCGTCTCGATTTCGGCGGGGGCGACCTGGAAGCCGCGCACTTTGATCATCTCTTTGAGGCGGTCGGTGATTCGCAGCCAACCGCCGGCGTCGAGCCAGCCGACATCCCCGGTGCGGTACCACCCGTCGCGGACCGCCTCGCCGGTCGCCTCGGGCGGGAGGTATCCGGCCATCAGCGATGGCGACCGGGCCTGGACCTCACCGACCTCACCCGCGCCGACGGGCTCGCCGGTGTCCGGCGAAACTATCCGTAGGTCAACGCCGGGCACCGCCCGTCCGACGGTGTCGAGGCGAGGATCGTCGATCGGGTCGCACGCTACGACAGGCAATTCCGTGGTTCCGTAGGCCGGCAGCCAACCCACTCCAGTGCGCCGGGTCACCCTCGCTGCGACGTCGGTG
>DASTKA010000799.1:0-3293 GCA_035716165.1 Mycobacterium sp.
CCGGGCGCCGGCACCAGCGGCTGGTCCAGCTGTCCCCAGTGGGTCCCCAACATCAGGCCTCGCTTGAGCCGTGGAATCGACAGGTCCAAATCGACATGCAGGTTGAAGTAGTCACCTCGGAGCGCCCGGTCGACGAAGTTCTGGGTGAACGGGAAAACGAACCCCGCCGCGATTGCTGTGCCAAACTCCGGTCCGACGTCGGCGAGCGCCTTGATGGTCGGCTCCAGGTTTTTGAGATTCTGGACCAGGTCGGCCTCGGAGTCGTTGATCAACCGGGTGGCGGTGTTGCTGAAGACGCGAAGATGATCCAGGGCGGCGGTCAGACGCGGCCGCTCTTTGATCAGCACATCGAGCGCGGGCGGTATCTTCTGCAGCGCCTGGGTAATAACGTCGCGTTGATTGGCGAATGTCCCGAAAAGTCGGTTCAGCGCCTGGATCGAGTCGACGATGTTGTTCCGCTGATCGTCCAGGGTTCCCACGAAAGTGTCGAGGCGAGTGATCAAATCACGTGCGGCACCCTCATGTCCCGACAGAGCGGCGGAGAAATTGTGGATGATCTCCCCGATCTGTCCCAGTCCCCCACCGTTGACGACCGCCCCCAGCGACGACAGCGTCTGCTCTGTCGACGGGTAAGCCGATGACCGATTGAGCGGGATGGTGGCGCCCGGCTGCAGCCGTCCGCTGCCCTGCTGTCCGAGTGGCGTATTGAGCTCCACATGCATCGACCCCAGCAGACTGGTCTGGCCGACAGTCGCCACCACGTTCGCCGGAATGACGACATCGCGCTTTACCGAGATCTCGACGTCGGCGTGCCAGCCTTGCACCCTCATCGCGCCGACGCTGCCGACAACGACGTCGTCGACCATCACCGGCGAATTCGACTCCATCGTCCCGACATTCGGGAGCTCGACGTGGTAGATGTTGGCCCCTGGTCCGCGTCCGACCGCGCCGGGCAGCGGCAGTGAGTTCAGGCCGTGGAACGCGCAGCCCGTCGCCGTCACCGCGACGCAACATCCGATGGCGAACACCCGCCGAGACACAACCCGGGCGATCATTGTTGTGGCCCTCCTTCGCCCGGCAGCAGCATGCCTGACACGCTCGGGGGCGGCGGTGGCGGCGCCTCCGGCGTGGACGGCGGGGGCGGCAGCGGCATCGCCGCACCCGGTATCCGCGAGGGCGGGACCGCTCCCGGTGGCCCGACGGGGTCACCGGGCAAGCCGGTGTAGGCCGAGACCGCGGGCGGGATCTCGGGCGGTCCGGGCTTCGGGCCCTCCCCGCCCGGTCCGAGGCGCGATTCGCTGTAGAGGATCTTGGACGGGTCTACCGACTTCTGCAGGAAGATGTTGACGGGAATCGGCAGGTTGTTGAAGTTGAGCACCCTCAACCCGGGACCAAGGAACAGCGAGCACAGCTTGCCCGTTTCAACCGCGGTGACGTTCTCCACGGCGCCCAGTGCGGTGCAGCCGGGCACGGGCAACGGAACCATCAGACCCGAGAACACGGGATTTGCGAAGTTCATGACGCCGAACCCGCCCACGATGGTTCCGGTGTCGGCGTTGTAGTCATTGAAGAAGTTCCCGAGCGCGTTCGGCGAGGTGTGCAGGATGTTTTCCAGAGCCATGTGCTTATCGACCAAAATCTGCGTGACATCGGCCAATCGGGCGATCTGCTCGCTGGTCTGGTTGCGCGACCCGGCGATGAAGCGTTGCACCTCGCCGACCGCCGTGGACAGATCGGTCAGCGCCGCGTCCAGGTCGGATCTGCTGTCGTTGACCACGCTGGTGAGCGTGGCCAGGCGGTCATTGAACTGCACGAGCTGAACGTTGCTGTCGCGCAGCGCGCCAACGAAAGTCTGCAGATTCTTGATGATGTCGACGATGTTGCCGCTGCCGTTGGCGAGGATGCGCCCGACCCCCGACAGTTGACCGAGCGTTTGCCGCAGCTTGTCGCCGTTGCCGTCCAGCGCATTGGCGGCGCTGTCGATGAACCGGCCCACCGACGTGCCCGATACGCCACTCTTGGGTCCCAAATCCGTTGCCAGCCGCATCAATTGGGTTTTGACCTCGTCCCACTCGACCGGCACGGCGGTCCGTTCGACCGGTATGACCGCCCCATCGTGCATGACCGGCCCACTGTCGCGATAGGCCGGCGTGAGCTGCACGTAGCGGGCGGCCACCAGGTTCGCGGCGACGATCACCGCCTTCGCATCCGCCGGAATAGGCACGCCGTGATCGACCTTGAGGACCATCTTGGCCCGCGTGCCCTGCGGCTGAATGGATTTGATGCTGCCGACTTTGACACCCGATACCCGCACCTCGTCATTGGGATAGATCGCGGTGGCGGTGGTGAAATAGGCCGTAATCGTCTGTGGGCGCAAGACCGTGTTACGGAAGAGCACGACAGCGCCGGCGATGATCAGCCCGACAAGGACGACCGCCGCCACGATCGACAGCCGCTTGCGCGGGATCCGGGAAGTCACTGTGAACCTCCGATCCTGCCGCCCAGCGTGCAGTTAGGACATACCGGAATGCCGTTGTACGGCCACGGAATAAGCGATCGGGGTACCGGCGACGGATGGCCGGGGCCCTTAGAAGTATCGAAGGTGCGGAATCCCCAGAGGTAGTCGAGGAACGGTTGGAAGATCTCCGGGGCAAGGAGGTTCGGGACGAACGCCGAATAGGCGTACATGCTCGAGATGGCCTCCCCGACCGTGATCTCAAATTTTTTGAGACCGTCCAGCGCTTTGCTGATGTTGTCGCGGTTCTTTTCCAGCATTGCCAGCACCGAATTCATCCTCTCCAGCGTCGGTGCCAATTTGCTTTCGTTTTCGTGCACCAAAGCCGTCAACTGCTTGGACACCACCGACGTGTTGGCCAGGAGGTCCACGATCTCCTGTCGCCGAGCCACCAGCACTTGGAGCAGAGAGTCGGAGTTGAGGATGAGCTTGTTGACCTGCATGCTGCGTTCAGAAAGAATCCCGGTGACGTCGCCGGCACGCTTGAACAGTTCGCCCAGGCTCTTATTGCGGCTGTTGAGCGTGCGCGATAAACGCGTGAGTGCGTCGAAGGCCGGCCCCATTTGAGGTGCGATCTGGTCGAGCGTCGCGGCCAGCGTGTCCAGCGACTGGTTCAGCGCCGTGGTGTTCGTTCCCGCTGTGTCGTTGGTGAAGTCGCTGACCGCTTCTGTCAGCGAGTAAGGCGAAGACGTGCGCGAGACGGGAATGAGTGCCATCGGATGCATGGTGCCGCTGCCCGCGGACTCCAATGTCAGCATCCGCTCGCCCAATAGCGTGC
>DASTKA010000800.1:0-3320 GCA_035716165.1 Mycobacterium sp.
GATGGGCACGCGCCGCAGCGTCCGCCACTGGCTGACGCCGGGCAAGGACAGGAAGAGCCCCAGCAGCGACGGCACGAAGTGCATCGACGTGATGCCTTCACGGGCCAGCAGGTCGGTCAGATAGCCGATGTCGCGAAGCCCTTCGGGCCGCGGGATCACCAAGCGGGCGCCCATGATCAGCGTGCCGAAGATCTCGCCCATCGACACGTCGAAGCTGGGCGACGCGACCTGCAGCAGCCGGTCGGTGGCGTCGATGCGGTATTCGGCGCCGAACCAGACGAAGTACTCGGCGATGGGTGCGTGCGGCACCGGAACACCCTTGGGTAGTCCGGTGGAACCCGAGGTGTAAATCAAATAGGCGGTGTTCTGCGGGCTCAACGGCCGGATCAACTCGGCGGGTGCGGTGGCCGGATAGTGCGAGACGTCGCTAACCGGTTCGCGCAGCACCAGTTTGGCGTCCGCATCTTCGAGGATGAAGCTCAGCCGGTCCTCGGGATAGGTGGGATCCACCGGCAGATAGACCCCGCCCGCTTTGAGGACCCCGAGCGCGGTGATGACCAATTCGGGAGACTTGTCCAGCAGCACCGCGACGCGGTCCTCCGTGCCGATCCCTCGCTCGATGAGCCAGTGCGCCAGCCGGTTCGATTCTTCATCGATCTCTCGGTAGCTGTAGGCACGGCCCTCGTAGACGACGGCAACGGCGTCGGGCGTCAGGGCCGCCCGGCCGCTGACCAGCTCGGGCAACGTACTGGCCTTGGTGACGAATTCCTCGCCGGTCGACACCGCGCGCAGCCATTGAGCGTCTTCCGCGCTCATCAGCGCGCACGCCGACAGCTTCGCATCGGGGTCCGACAGCAGGCCGTCGAGCAAGGCGGTGTAGTGGCGCAACAATTGCTCGGCCAACTGTTGATCCATCACTTCGACCAGGTACTCGGCCTCGACCAAGCCACCGCCGGAGCCGTCCGGCGTCCGGTTCAGCTCGACCATCATGCTCAGCGGCAATTGATTGAAATGCCCGCGTAATTCGCCACGTTCGCAGCGCACACCGGGCGGACAGAAGCCGGCACCATCGGGTTCCCGTTGCCCGAAGCTCACCCGGGTCATCCTGTCGGCGCCATGCCGGCGATCGGGATTCGACTCGCGCACCAGCCAGTCCAGGTCGACGCGCGAATGGGCGAAGGCACCCACCGCGTCATCGCGGGTATGGGCCAGCAGCTCACGGAACGTCTGGTGCGGCCGCGGGCGCAGACGAATCACCACGGTGTTGCCGTGGTATCCGATGACATCCTCGGTTCCCACACCGCGGTTGAGCACCGGGGCGGCCACCAGGAAGTCCGTCGACGCGGTGTACCGGTGCACGAGCGCGGCGAAGGCCGCCATCAACACCATGTACGGAGTGGCGCCCGCCTCCCGGGCCAACGCGGCGGCCCGGTTGACGATGTCGGGCGACAACTGCGCGATCGCGCGCTGCGCGCGCCAGGTGGTGGGCACCACCGAACCGTTGGGCCCGGGCAACTCGAGCGGCTCCGGGAGGTCGCACATCAGCGGGCGCCAGTAGTCCAGGTCCGCTTGACGTATGGCGGTCGGATCCGCGGAAGGATCCGGCCGCACCTGCCCATCGGCGAAGGCGTCCGAGTCGAGGTATGCGCGGGTCAGATCCGCGAAGAACGGCGCCCACGAGCCGTCGTCCCAGGCGATGTGGTGCGCGGTGATCAGCAGCATCAGCTCGTCGTCGGCCAAGCGCGCCAGCGTGACTCGAAGCGGCGAATCCTTGCTCAGATCGAATGGCCGGCGAAAGTCCCGCTGCGCCAGCACATCCAGCCGTAGCCGGCGCGCCTGATCGGTCAACCCGGCCAGGTCGTGCTCGGCCCAGTCGGGCCGCAGGTCCTCTCGGATCACCGGTTGCGGGTCGCCCTCACCGTCGGTGGCATACGTCGTGTGCAGCACCGGGTGGCGCCCGGCGACGGCGTCGACCGCACGGTGCAACTGCGCGGTATCGACCGCGCCGGCAAGGCGGTAGGAGACGCAGATGTTGAGCAGCGCGCTGTCGGGATCGACTTGCTGCACGAACCACATCCGGTGCTGCCCGACCGACATGCGGGGCTCGTTGCCGGCCGCGACGGGCGCCGCGGCCGCCGTCCGGGCGAGACCGCGTTCGGTGAGCTTGCGGCGCAACAATTCCAGGCGCTCATCGTCGAGGTGGGTGCTGATGCCGGTGGTGTCTGTCACGCTAGGAGTCCAACCTTTCTAGCATCGCGAGCTGTGCGGGGTGCGCACCGTTGGCAGCGGCGGCGGGCTCCAATGCCGGTGCCGCCGTGGGCCCGCCGGTCGGGTCGGCGCGCAGCGCGTCGATCAGCTCGGTCACCGTGATGCCGCCGAGCATGCGGGACACCGGAACCGAGTTCCCTATCGTGCGGCGCAGCCGCTTGCGTAGATCGAGAGCGAGCAGCGAGTCCACACCCAAGTCGATCAGCGAGACGCCCGGGTCGATCGACAACGAATCGTTCAGGTGCAACGTCGCGGCCAATTCGGCGCGCACTACTTCGGCCAGCGACATCTCAACAGAGACATCGCGGTCCCCAGCGTCATGGCCGCGTGACGCGCTGAACGGCATTGTCACACCCTGGCTTTCAAAGAACACCTGAAGCCGCTCGAAGTCCGCGTCGAAAATCAGCGGATCGCCGCCGTAGCTGCACAGACTGGCTTCGATCGCCTGCTCCGGTTCCATCGCCACCAGACCGGAGCGCTCGGTGCGGGTGATCTCGTTGCCCACCACTACCCCGGCGCCTTGCCATAGGCCCCATCGAATCGCCGTGCAGTCGCGGCCCGTGGCACGCAGTTGGGCGACCAGCACGTCGAGCATCCGGTTGGACGCCGCGTATGCCGCGTGGTTGTGGCCGCCCCAGACCCCGAACACCGATGAGCAGGCCAGCATCCGGCAGTCGGGCCGCAGCGGCCATACCTCGGCCAGCAACGCCAATCCGCGGACCTTGGCCGCGCAGACCGCCGCGACATCCGGACCGGTGAGATCGGAACGCGAGCGCGCGAGCGCGGTGCCCGCGGTGTGAATCAACAGCGACGCGCCCGGCCCCCCGAGCCCGGCGGCGACCGCGGCCAGTGCGTCGCGATCGGTGATGTCGCAATGCGGCGCACGGACTTCGGCGTCATACCGCTCGGCGAGTTCGCGCCGTGCGGCCGGGTCAATGCCGTTGCGGCTCAGCAGCGTAACGGTACGGGCCCCGCGCTCCAGGCAATACCGCGCGTAGTGCAGTCCGATCGCTCCGCTGCCACCGGTGATCACCACGTTGTCCAGCGCGGCG
>DASTKA010000801.1:0-2561 GCA_035716165.1 Mycobacterium sp.
GCCAGCAACGCGCAGGTGGCCAGGCCGTCCACGGCCTCGCGCAGGTCCGGCAGCGACGGGAAGGTGGGCGCGATCCGGATGTTGGTGTCGTTCGGGTCTTTCCGATACGGGAACGACGCACCCGCTTCGGTCACCGCGATACCGGCGTCCTTGGCCAGCGCGACGGTCCGTTTGGCCGTGCCGGGCAGCACGTCGAGGCTGATGAAGTAGCCCCCCTTGGGGTCGGTCCACGACGCGATCTTGGAGTCGCTGAGCCGCCGATCGAGGATTTCGGCGGCCAGGGCGAACTTCGGCGCCAGGATCTGCTGGTGACGCAGCATGTGCAGGCGCACCCCGTCGGCGTCGCGAAAGAAGCGCAGGTGCCGCAGCTGGTTGACCTTGTCGGGTCCGATCGACTTCTTGGCCGCGTATTGCAGGTACCACGCGATGTTGCCCAGCGAACCGCCCAGGAAGCTCACGCCGGCGCCGGCGAAGGTGATCTTGGATGTGGACGCAAACACGTAGGGCCGATGTGGGTTGTCGGCCGCGGCCGCCAGCCCGAGCACGTCGACCTGCCGGATGAAGTCATGCGTCAGGGTGTGCACCGCGTAGGCGTTGTCCCAGAACAGCCGGAAGTCGGGTGCCGCGGTCCGCATCTGGACCAGGCGCAGGACCGTGTCCCAGGAGTAGGTGACCCCGGTCGGGTTGCCGAACACCGGCACCGTCCACATCCCCTTGATGGCGGGGTCGGCGGCCACCAGCTCTTCGATCAGGTCGACGTCGGGCCCGTCGGAGAGCACCGGGACGGGGATCATCTCGATGCCCATCGTCTCGGTGATGGCGAAGTGCCGGTCGTAACCGGGGACCGGGCAGAGGAACTTGACGCTCGGTTCGTCTTTCCACGGCCGCTGCGAATCCACGCCGCCGTACAGCATCGAGAAGGCGACGAGGTCGTGCATCAGTTCCAGGCTGGAGTTATTGCCCGCGATCAGGTTCTGCACCGGGATGCCGAGTAGCTCCCCGAAGATGGCCCGCAGTTCGGGCAGGCCGTGCAGGCCGCCGTAGTTGCGGGTGTCGGTGCCCTCGCTGTCGCGGTAGTCGTCCCCGGGCAGGCTCAGCAGCTGGTTGGACAGGTCCAACTGGGCGGGAGCCGGTTTGCCCCGGGTCAGGTCCAGCGAAAGCTTCTTGGCCTGCAGCTCCGCGTAATCCTGCTGATGGCGAGCGTTCGCGGCCGCGAGTTCGGCCGGGGTGAGGGACTCCAGCGACACCATTGACCCTTTCGCTATCGAGGGCGGGAAACCAGTGGCGATCGCAAGCGCGGCGAAGCCGGGCGAAGCGGGTCGCCGCTCATGGAGATAGGGGACCCCGCGCACCCGACAGAGCCCATTGACCCTTGCTGCCTTCCGGCCCTGGGGGAGTTCACAGGATAGACGCCGCGCGGGGTCCAGCGACGAGTCTAATACCTGTCCCGGAGTCGACGATGAGCAAGTGGCGGGGGCCGGGAGGCCCTCGGTTACCATGGCCACGGAGGATTCGCCTAGTGGCCTATGGCGCTCGCCTGGAACGCGGGTTGGGTTAACAGCCCTCGCGGGTTCAAATCCCGCATCCTCCGCCATTGGTCCGCCAAGCGGACATGCACGAATTGAAACGAATTCGGGTCGGCCGCCTTTAGGCTGGCGTGGATTCACCAGCACAAGGAGGCGTATGGGGCGCAAGATCGCCGTGCCGTGGCACCTACTGTTCTCCCTCGCTGCCGGCGCCCTCTACTTCTTCTTTGTGCTGCCCCGGTGGCCAGAGCTGATGGGCGACACGTCGCGCACGCTGGGGATGGCGCTGCGCATACTGGCGGGTGCGCTCATTGCGCTCGCGGCTCTGCCGGTGGTGTTCACCCTGCTGCGCACCCGCAAGCCTGAGCTGGGGACGCCACAGCTCGCCCTGTCGATCAGGATCTGGTCGATCGTGGCCCACGTGCTGGCCGGGGTGCTGATCATCGGGACGGCGATCAGCGAGATCTGGCTGAGCTTGGACGCTGCCGGGCGGTGGTTGTTCGGCATCTACGGGGCCGCCGCCGCGATCGCGTTGCTCGGCATTTTCGCCTTCTATCTGTCCTTCGTCGCCGAGCTGCCCCCGCCGCCGCCCAAACCGATCAAGGCGAAGGAACCCAAGAAACGTCGCGTGCGGCGCAAGAAGGGCGCCGAGGCCGAAGCCGACGAAACGGAAGAAGCCGAAGAGGCCGAAGCCGACGAGGCAGAAGCCGCAGAGACAGCGGAAACCGAGCAGGCCGAGCCTGCGGCGGAACCCGCCGAAGTCACCGCCGAAACCGCAGAAACCGCCGAGGCCGAGGCAGCACCGGAGCCGGCAACCGAGGCAGCACCCGTTCAGGACACCGAGGAAGCTGCCGACGAGGGCGACGAGTCGCGGGCCAAATTGCGCAACCGGCGCCCGACGGGCAAGGGATCGCACCGGATGCGGCGCCGGCGCACTCCTAGCGGCGTGGCCGTCGACGAAGCCGTCGACGAGGATTAGTCAGCGGCGCCGCAGCCGCTCCACGTAGGCGGCGATGCGTCCCAGCGTCTCGTCCG
>DASTKA010000802.1:0-8705 GCA_035716165.1 Mycobacterium sp.
AAGATGCCGGCGGCGATCGCCGACAGGATCCCGTCGAGCTGTTCGGCGCTGTCGATGATCCGGTCGCCCTGGGCGAACCGCTGCAGCAGGCCGTTGATGAACGTCAGCGTGACATTGCTCAGATCCTCGACGACGGCAGGATCCAGGTCGGCGCCGTGCGGCATTAGCTGCACGAGGATCTCGCGGTGCAGCTTGGTGAACTCGTCGGTGGCCTGCTGCAAGATCGCGGCCAGTGCGGGATCGCGGGTGGCCTGCATGGTCAGCTCGTATCGGGCCCTGGTCCGGTACAGCTGCGGGTCGCTGCCGGCCTGGATGACGACCTGCGACAGCCGCGACGGCGCGCGATCGGGTCCGTCTGCATCGGAGCTGTCGGCGATCGCCTGCAGTTCGGCGAGGTCGAGTTCGGCCGACCGCTCGGCCACCGCGCGCAGCAGCGCCGAGCGCGTGCGGAAGTAGAACGAGGTCGTGCCGTCCGGCACCCCGGCCTTGCGGTCGACCTTCAGATGGCTCAGCCCCTTGGCCCCGTCATCGGCCAGCAACTGAATCGCCGCATCGCACAGGTCGCGGCGGCGCTCGGCGGGATTGGGCTTTCGTCGTTTATCCATGGGTTTCTCAGAACGCGAGACTACTCTATATTCGTAGTGTCGGTAAAGGCCGTGTTCGCGCCTCGCGGGTAGAGTGCATCCGGATGATTCACCGTCGATTCAGCGCGCGCAGCGCCGCCGCCTGGCTTGGGTCCGTCGGCCTGCTCGCGGCAACGATGTGTGGCTGTCAGCAGGCGCACAAGCCGGCGCCGTCCAGCTCGTCGACCACCGCGGCGCCCAGCACGACCGCGCCGCCGCCCCCGCCACCGCCGCCGCCGCCGGTGAAGATCGCGCCGTTGCCGGTCCGGCCGGTGACGAAGTCGCAGCCGACGACACCCGCCGTAAAGTGCCCGGCGACGGATCCGAAGGCTCCCGCGACTGCGACCGACGTCCTCACCACCTGTGACATCGGGCGGGCCACCGTCTATACGTTGGGCCCCGAGACCATGCAACTCGGGCTCACCCGCGTCGAACCGCCGAAGTCGTTGACCGCGGACTACTACGAACTGACCCTCGTGCTGGATGCGCCGTCGGCGGCCGCCTGGGCCGCCTTCACGGGCGCGCACCTGCAGGACCACATGGCCTTCATCCGGGACAACATGGTCCTGGAAGCACCGATCATCGAGCAACCGGCCGAGTCCGGACGGATCGTGCTGACCACCCAGACAGCCCAGGGCGCGGCGCAATTGGCCCAATTGGTGGGTCGTCCCGCATGACGGCCTCGGGGCGTTTCGACCGCCTCGGCATCGGCATGCTCAGCGTGTTCGGCCTGCCCCCAATCGAATTGGTGGACCTCGCCGCGGAACTGGGGTGCCGCTATGTCTCGGTCGCCGTGCAGGGCATGCCGCTGGTGCCATTGGGTTATCCCCGTTTCTCGTTGAAGGACGACGCGGGGCTTCGAAAGAACCTGCTCGCCGCGATGGGTGATCGGGGCGTGAGCATCTCGCTGGGCGACGGGTTCCTGGTGCTACCCGGCGCCGACGTGAGCGCGCTATGCGGCGACCTCGACGTGTTGGCCGAACTCGGTGTCCCCCGGATCAATGTGGTCAGCGTGGACGCCGACCTTCCCCGCACCCTAGACCAATTCGCCGCACTGACCGAGCTTGCCGCACAACGAAATATCGATACCGTCGTCGAACCGGTGCCCGGCCTGACCATCGGCGACCTGAGCGCCGCACTGGCCGCCAAGGAATACGTCGGGCGCAACGAATTCCGGTTGTTGATCGACACGATGCACCTGGTGCGGTCGGGCTCCGACGCCGCCGATCTGGCCGCCATCGACGCCGATCACATCGGCTACGCCCAACTCAACGACACGACGCTGCGGCCGCGGATGGACAACTACATGGAGGAAGCCATGTTCGAGCGCATGGTGCCCGGTGAAGGCGAACTTCCGTTGCACGACCTTCTTTCCGCGCTTCCCGGTGATATCGTGCTCGAAATCGAAGTTCCCAGAAGGTCATTGGCACTGGCCGGGATGAGCCCGACCGACCGCCTCCGGCCGTGCGTCGAGGCCGCACGGCGCTTGTTGTCGGGCCTTCAGGCCGGGTAGCGCAGCGGGAGGCCCGCGGCGCCATAGATCGCGTCGATGACGGCCATGTTGTCAATCGCGTCGTGCGGGGTCGTCTTGATCGGTTCGCCACGCAGCACCGCCGCAGCGAACGCATCGAGTTGAAAGGCGTAAGAAGCCCGGCGCCCGAAGCGTTCCGCCCGTTTTGCCACCCGCGATCGCACCGAGAGCCGATGGAACAGTTGCGGCATCACGGGATTCAGTATCCGCAGCTCCCCGTGTTCGCCGATCACCCGAACGCTGATCTGCAGCAGCCGCGACGACCACATCGAGCAGCGCACCCGGCCGGTATGGCCTGCCGGAAATCGCAAGTCAGCGGTCATCGCCCGGTCGACCCGAGGGTCGCGCAGTTTGGCCCGCGCCGAGACGACCCGCGGGGACGGCCCACCGAACGTGCGGGCCATGTGCACCGCATAGCAGCCGGCGTCCATTGTGGCGCCGCCGGCAAGCTCGTAGTTGTAGCGGATGTCGGAGAACTTAGGCAGTGGGAAACACAGCGCGGCCTCCACGTGCTGCAGCGTGCCCAACTCGCCGGAAGCGATGATCTCCTCGGCTCGCAGGGTCAGCGGGTGGTAGCGATAGTGGAACGCTTCCATCACTACGCGATCCGAATCGGCGGCCAGTGCGGCGATTTCGCGCGCCTCGGCCGCATTGGCCGTGAACGGCTTTTCGCACAGCACATGTTTGCCGGCGGCGAGTGCGGCGCGCGTCCAACGTCCGTGCAGACCGTTCGGCAATGGGTTGTAGATGGCGTCGATGTCGGGATCTGCGATGAGCGCCTCGTAATCGTCGTGTACCGAAGCGATGCCGTGCTTAGCGGCGAATGCCTGCGCCCGCGAAACGTCCCGGGCCGCCACCGCGGCGACGACGACGTCCGCGTTCTTCTGGGCCGGACCGATCAACGCCATCGGCGCGATCCTGGCCGCCCCCAGAATGCCCATGCGTATCGCGTTGTCAGCCATCGCGCCCCTTCGGTCCCCGTCGGGCGAATGCCGGTGCATGCTCGGGTCTGACCCCGACGCCGACGAAATATGCGGGCACCGCCGACAGCCACGGCAGCCATTGCAGCACACTCAGCAGCAGCGCGGGCGGTTTGGGATCCGCGCCACGAAAGACCGGGCGCAGCAATACATTCTGCAGCACTCGCTGCGCCGTCTGGGTCAACGCGGCGGGTAGTCCGCGGCGGCGGCGGACCGCGGCCAGGTCGTGCTCGGTGACGCAGTGGCGACGCAGGGGTTCGGCCAGCACGCTCGCGGCGGCGACGGCATCCTGGATGGCCAGATTGATGCCGACCCCGCCCAGTGGGGACATCGCGTGGGCGGCGTCACCTATGCAGAGCAGCCCGTCGGTGTGCCAGCGGCGCAACCGATTCACCCGCACGTCGAGGTGCTTGACGTCATCCATGGATCCTAAGGCGGCGACCGAGTGGGGCATATCGGGCAAGAGCGCATCGAGGTCCCGCCGGAACGCCTCCAGACCCCGGGCGCGCAGCCGGGCATCGGTGCCCTTGGGACCTATGTAGGCGATCTGGTTGTAGCCCTCGCGCGGGATCACCGCCAGCGCTTTGCCCGGCCCCACCCGCGGCAGGAAGGAATGATCCGCATTACCTTCGCGCGGCAGCTTGAACCACCACACGTCGAAGTTCGCCCGGTATTCGCGCGCGCTGAGCCCGGCCGCCTGGCGCACGATCGACCACCGGCCGTCGCAGGCGACCGTCAATTCGGCGCGCAGCTCGCCGGGCCCGTCGACCCCGACGTATCGCACCCCGGCGACGCGGTCGCCGTCGCGCAGTAGCCCGGTGACCTCGGTGCGCATGCGCAGGGTGAAACTCGGTTCGGCCTGGGCCGCCTCGGCGAGCAGGTTCAGCAGGTCCCACTGCGGCACCATGGCGATGTATCGGTGCGGATGCCGCAGGCGCTCGAAGTCCAGGTAGGTCACCGATCGGCCACCGGATTCCAAAGTGCCCCTGCGAAGTTTGCTGTACGGCAATTCCGCGAACCGATCCCCCAGGCCGAGCTCGTCGAGCAACTGCAGCGTCGTCGGATGCACCGTGTCGCCGCGGAAGTCACGCAGGAAGTCGCCGTGCTTTTCCAGCAGAGTGACCTCGATGCCGGCCCGGGCCAGCAACAGGCCCAGGACCATGCCCGCCGGGCCGCCGCCGACGACCGCGCACGTCGTTGTCTCGATCATCAACGCTCAAGCATAAGCGGCACCGGGATCCTCAGAGTTGCGCGTCGAACACGGAGACCGGATCGAGAATCACGCCGGTTTCCTCGACGTAGCGATCCCACAACGCCAGCAGCTCGGCCAGCTTGTCGGGCCGCGTCGCGGCCAGGTCGTCGATCTCGCCGGGGTCGGAAGCCAGGTCGTAGAGCTGCCAGCTGCCCGGCCCGTACGGCGCCGGCAGGTGCAGCGCCTTCCAGTCGCCTTGTCGAATGGCGCGGCGGCCGAACAGCTCCCAGCCGGTGCTGGTCTCGGCGTCGTGCACGGCCTCGGCGGCTCCGGTGAGGTAATCCACCAGAGACCGGCCGCGCATGGGAGCCACCTCGCGGCCCCGGTAGGACGTGCCCGGGTGGGTGGTCCCGGCCAGCTGCAGCAGAGTCGGTGCGATGTCCATGACGGTGCTGAACGCGGTGCCGATCTGCTGCTGCCGGGCGAAGCCGGGCCACGTGACGAAGCCGGTCACGCGGATGCCGCCCTGGGTGGTGAACGCCTTGTGCAGGCGCGACGGCGCGGTGGCGGCCTGCGCCCAGCGGGGGCCGTACCAGATGAACGACGTCGGCCGGCCGAGGTTGTCCAGGCTGTTGTCGCAATGCTTTTCGATCTGGGCGGCGATCTGCGGACCGCGCAGGGGCATCGCCTCCACGATCGCGCCCTCGGCGCCGTTGTCCGACATGAAGATGACGACGGTGTTGTCGAGTTCGCCTGTTGCCGAGAGATATTCGATCATCCGGCCGACGTTGTGGTCCATCCGGTCGACCATCCCGGCGTAGACCTCCATGCTGCGGGCCGAGCGCGCGCGCTGCTCGTCGGTCATGTCGGCCCATTCCGGCGCACCGTCGGCCACCACCGGGTGTGCGACGACGTCCGGCGGGCACAGGCCGAGACGTTTGAGGGCGGCCAGGCGCTCCTCACGCAGCGCGTCCGGCCCGGCGTCGTAGCGGCCCCGATATTTCGCGATGGATTCGTCGGGCGCCTGCAGGGGCCAGTGCGGGGCCTGGAAGGGCAGATAGGCGAAGAAGGGCCGGTCGTCGCCGGGAGCGCGCTCTTGAAGGTACCGCAGGAGTGTGTCGGTATAGGAGTCCGACGAATAGAAGTCGTCACCGACGCTGACGAACTGGTCGTCCTCGGTGTAAAGCCTTGGCACGGGTGGTAATCCGCGGACTCCCGAGCCGCCGTAGTGGCTGGCGCCGGCCGGCAGCAGGGCGAAGGATCGTTCGAAACCGCGCGCCCACGGCGAGGTCTCGATGGTGGCGCCGAGGTGCCATTTGCCCGACATCAGCGTCAGATACCCCGCGTCGCGCAACAGCTCGGGCAATGTGACGACACGGTCGTTGAGGTAGCCCTCGTACCCGGGCGCGCCGCGGAATTCCGGGGACGCGACCTCGAGCATCGTGCCGATGCCGGCGATGTGGTGGTCGGTCCCGGTCAACAGCATCGCCCGGGTGGGCGAGCAGGCCGGGGCCGAATGGAAATCGGTGAGCCGGATCCCGGCGTGGGCCAGCCGATCGAGGTTGGGCGTCTCGATCTCGCCGCCGAATGCGCCGATGTCGGAGAAACCGAGGTCGTCTGCGACGATCACGAGGAAGTTGGGGCGCTTCACGCTCATGCATCCTGCCAGGTCGCTCGCCGCGGTGGAATGCTGCCGCACCGGCTCGGCGTCGATATTGTCGAGGCAGGCACCATGGGATTTATCGGTGGGGAACCGCGAAAGGACACGAAGATGTTGGCGCAGTTTGGCATGTCCATTCCGCTGGTGGCGGCTCCGATGTCGGGTGGCCCGACCACCCCGGCCATGGTGTCGGCCGCCACCCGCGCGGGCGCACTGGGCTTGCTCGCGGCCGGATACAAGACCGTCGAGGCGATCGAAGCCGAGATCAAAGCCGTCCGCGCCGAAAGAATTCCCTTCGGGGTCAACGTCTTCGCGCCCAATCCCGTGCCGGTCGACCCGCAGCGCTACCACTCCTACGCCGCGATCATCCAAGCCGAGGCCGACCAGTTCGGGCTGACGCTGCCGGCCGAGCCCATCGAGGACAACGACAGATTCGACGAGAAGATCGCGCTGTTGCTCGACGATCCGGTTCCGATGGTGTCGTTCACGTTCGGCATTCCGCCGCGCGACGTGATCGCCGCGCTGCAGCGGGCCAACAGCGTGGTGGTCCAGACGGTCACCACGGCGGACGAGGCGGCACAGGCACACGACGCCGGTGTCGACATGCTCGCCGTGCAGGCGGCGGACGCCGGTGGCCATTCGGGCACGCTCTCGCCGCAGCGGCCGTTGACACCGGTCCCGATCGTCGACCTCGTCCGGCAAGTCGTCGCGAAGGTGCCCCTGCCGGTGCTGGCCACCGGCGGTCTGGCCACCCCCGCCGCGGTGGCCGCGGTGATCCGCGCGGGCGCGGCCGCGGCTGCCGTGGGCACCGTGCTGCTGCGAGCGACCGAAAGCGGCGCTTCGGCCACTCACCAGGCGGCCCTGGTCGATCCCGCGTTTACCGAGACCGTGCTGACCCGCGCCTTCACCGGTCGCCCGGCCCGCGGCCTGCGCAACGCCTTCATCGACGCCCACGAGGCCGAGGCGCCGTTGGGTTATCCCGCGATCCACTACCTGACCAGCCCGCTGCGCAAGGCCGCCGCGGCTGCCGGCAAGCCCGACTACGTCCACCTCTGGGCGGGTACCGGATATCGCCACGCCACAGCGGAATCCGCGTCCGATATCCTGCGTCGGCTCGCATCCGACCTGTGATCGGCCGGTCAGTATGCGAAGCGGTTCAGCACGTCGTAGTGACGACCGGCCGTCATCCACATCAGCTTGTACTGCAAGCGCACCGCTGGCGAGGGGATCCGCTCGTAGCCGGCCAGCGCGGATGTCTGCTCGAGGAAGCGCAGCCGGGGGTTCCAGGTCGCGATCAGTCGCGCGTCCCGGATGCCCCATTCGATGATTCCCCTGGTGAAGATCTTCGACATCAGCGGCGCCAGGGCCGACAGGGTGTCGAAATGCATTTCGCCGCCGGGAAATCGGTCGATCAGGCGCTGCAGCAGCCGCCGAACCTGGGCCTCGCGCAGGTACATCAGCAGGCCTTCGGCAACGACCAGTGCCGGACGTCCGGTGGGGACATCATCGAGCCACTGCAGTTCGGTCACCGACGAGCCGATCATCCGATAGCCGTCGGTGTCGGCGTAGAGCTCACGGCGCAGCCCGATCACGCCCGGCTGATCGACGTCGAACCACATCACCGACGGCGGAATGCCCAGCCGGAACGCGCGGCCGTCGAGGCCACAACCCAAATGCAGCACAACGGCATTCGAATGGCGGGCAAGGTAGTCCGCGCACCAGTCGTCGAGCCGTTTCGCCCGTAGCGCGATCAGGTACTGATTGGACGCGGGCAACGACCTACGATGGATTCTCTTGAAGTCGTAGTCGATGCGGTCCACCGCATCCGCGGCCGCCGTGTCCCCCAGAATTGGGCGTTTCGAACGGCTTTCATACGCTCGCAGGTATAGCGTGACAAGGTTCGTCCACTCCACCGAACCCCACGGTACCGACTTGAAGTCGACCTTGTCCGTCGCCATCGGGGTCAGAAAGCCTCGGGGTCGTGTTGCACCTCGGCCGGCACCGGGTGCCGGTACAACCGAGATGCATTCTCCCAGGTGAACTTTCGGGTGACGTCGGGTGGCAGGTCACCGATCTGTTCGTGGATGGTCTGTTGGGTGTGCGGCCACGTCGAGTCGCAATGCGGGTAGTCGGCCTCCAGCATGATGTTGTCGACGCCTATCCGGTCACGCTGCACGAAGGACGACTTGTCCTCGACCGCGCAGAACCAGAAGTTGCGGGTCAGCACCTCCGCGGGGGTCAGGGACTCGCCGAGCTCCTGCCAGGTGCCGTACATCGCGTGGTAACTGAGCATGTGGTCGAGGCGGTCGAGCAGCCCGGCCACCCAACCGATTCCGCCCTCGGACAGGCAGATCTTGAGGTCGGGGAATCGGCTGGGCAGTCCGGAGTACAACCAGTCGACCGCGGCGGAAATGGCGTAGGCGAAGAACAGCACGCCCTGCACGTCAGGTGGCGCGTCCGCGGTGGTGGACGGTGACGATCCCGACGATCCGATGTGCAGGTTCACCACGGTGCCGGTCTCGGCGCAAGCGGCCATCAGCGGATCCCAGTGGTCGGTGTGAATGCTGGGCAGCCCGAGCATCGCCGGATTCTCGCTGAACGTCACGGCGTGAAAGCCGCGCTCGGCGTTCTCACGGATCATCTCCGCGCCGAGCTCGGGATCGAGCAGCCACGGCAGTTGGCAGGGAATGATCCGGTCGGGATACGACCCCGCCCAGAC
>DASTKA010000803.1:0-2595 GCA_035716165.1 Mycobacterium sp.
ACGGCGCTGATCACCGGCGGCACCGGCATGGCGGGTTCGGCGGTCGCGCGGCATCTCGTCGAGCGGCACCGGGTGCCCAGCGTGATGCTGGTCAGCCGCAGCGGTGAACGCGCCGACGGCATCGCCGAGCTGGCCGCCGAATTGCGCGGCGCCGGGGCATCGGTGACGGTGGTGGCCTGCGATGTCGGTGACCGGGACGCCGTCGCGGCGTTGCTGGCCGAGGTGCCGGCGCAGTACCCGTTGCGCTCGGTGTTCCACGCCGCGGGCGTGCTCGACGACGCGGTGATCGCGTCACTGACGCCCGCACGCCTCGACACGGTGTTGCGGGCCAAGGTCGACGGGGCCTGGAACCTGCACGAGCTCACCCGGAACCTGGATCTCGCGGCCTTCGTGGCATTTTCGTCGATGGCGGGCATCGTGGGTGCGCCGGGTCAGGGCAATTACGCGGCGGCCAACAGCTTCCTCGACGCGCTGGCGGCGCACCGCCGCGCGCTCGGGCTACCCGGATTATCGGTGGCCTGGGGCATGTGGGAAGAGACGTCCACGATGACCCGACACCTCGGTGAACGTGATAGGGCCAGGATGAGCCGGGCCGGCCTGAGCGCGTTGACCACTCGGCAGGCGCTGGAGCTGCTGGATGCCGCCTTGCTGACCGAACACCCCATGGTGGTGGGCACCCGGCTGGACAGGGCAGCGCTGGCGCACCACAGCGACACGTTGCCGCCACTGCTGAGCCAGTTGGCCACCCGGCCGGCGCGGCGGGTCCTGGAGCACACCGACATGGTCTCCCTGACAGGTCTGCGGGCGCGGCTGGAGGGCATGAGCCCCGAGCAGCGGCACGACGAATTGGTCGAACTGGTCTGCAGCAACGCGGCCACGGTGTTGGGTCACAGCAGCGCGGACGTCAACGCCGACGATGCGTTCGGCGACCTCGGGTTCGATTCGCTGACGGCCGTCGAACTGCGCAACCGGCTGAAAATCGCTACGGGACTTACCCTTTCGCCCACGCTGATCTTCGACCAACCCACGCCTGCCGCGCTCGCCGAACACCTCGGCACCGAGCTGGCGGGCAGCGGCGACGGTGCGCCGGCTTCCGCGCCGCCCGATCGCATGGCCCGCTTCAACGACATTGCCCGCGAACTGCAGGCGCTGGTCAACCAGCCGGACCTGACTCCGGGCGACAAGGCGCAGCTCGTCACCCGGCTGGAAGGCCTGTTGAGCGCCGCGACGGGCACACCGGCAACCCCGCCGGCCCCGCTCCTGGGCTACCACGAAGACGCGTTCGACGACGACGTCTCCACCGCGACCGAGAGCCACCTGTTCGCGATTCTCGACGACGAAGTCGGCCCCTGACCTTGCCATCGACGGACGTAGCGATCATCGGGCTGGCATGCAGGTTCCCGGCCGCGGCCGGGCCCGGTGCGTTCTGGCGTCTCATCCGCGAGGGGCGTGAGGCCACCCGATTCACCGGGGACGCCGGCGAATTCGACGCCGACTTCTTCAACCTGTCGCCGCGCGAGGCGTCCGCGATGGATCCGCGTCAGCGACTGGCCCTGGAACTGGCCTGGGAGTTGTTCGAAGACGCCTTCCTGGTGCCGGACCTGCTTCGCGGCGAACCGGTTTCGGTGTTCCTCGGGGCGGTCGCGGATGATTACGCCGCACTGACGTTGCGGGATCTCGCCGACAACCTGGACCACCACACCTTCACCGGGATCAGCCGGACGATGATCGCCAACCGCATCTCGTACGCCTTCGGGCTGCACGGGCCCAGCATGGTCGTCGATTCCGGTCAGTCGTCTTCCCTGGTTGCGGTGCACCTCGGCTGCGAAAGCCTGCGCGCCGGACAGTCGACACTGGCCATCGCGGGCGGGGTTCACCTGAACCTCGCCAACGAAATCGCCATGCTGGAAAGGGAATTCGGCGCGGTATCGGTGTCGGGGCACACCTACGCGTTCGATCGGCGCGCCGACGGCTATGTGCGCGGTGAAGGCGGCGGACTGGTGCTGCTCAAGCCCTTGCCGTCGGCCCTGGACGACGGTGACCGCATCCACGCGGTCATTCGCGGCAGCGCCGTGGGCAATGCCGGGCACAGCCCAACCGCCCCGACCGTGCCATCGGCGCGCAGCGAAGCGGACGTGATCCGGCGCGCGCTCGCCGATGCCGGCCTGCAATGCGGCGACATCGGCTACGTCGAGGCGCACGGCACCGGAACCAGGGTCGGTGACGCGACCGAAGCCCGCGCGCTGGGCGAGATTTTCGGCGGGCGCGCCCACGATCCGGTGCGGGTCGGTTCGGTGAAGACCAACATCGGCCACGCCGGGAGCGCCGCGGGAATCGCGGGCCTGCTCAAGGCCGTGCTCGCGGTCGAACATGCCGCTATCCCGCCCAGCCTCAACTACGCCGACCCCGACGATGACCTCAATCGCCTAGGGCTGCAGGTCAACACCGCCCTGACCGCGTGGCCGTCCGCAGATCGTCCGCGGCGCGCCGGGGTGTCGTCGTTCGGAATGGGCGGCACCAACGCGCATCTCATCGTCGAGCAGCCCCCCGCGGAAACGGCGCCATCCGAACCGCCCGCGGATACGGGCGAGGTGC
>DASTKA010000804.1:0-3599 GCA_035716165.1 Mycobacterium sp.
GCGTGCACCGGCTCGCTGTACATGTTCCACTTCTTCAGCGGGATGCCCAGCATCGCCAGCGTGAAGACGGCGGGCACGATATTGGCCAGGTCGTCGACGAAGTCGATGCGGCCACTCTCGATCTTCTCGTCGAGGCAGGCGCGCGTCACGTCGTCGATGAACGGCTCCCAGCGCTTGATTGCCGCGGGTGATAGATACGGGTTGAGCACGGTTCGGTAGGTGCGGTGCTCGGGGTCGTCCATTTCCAGGATGCCGCCACGCACCGCGCTGACCCGGCTGGCCGTAGGGATCGAAATGCCTTTGTAGCCGCGGCGTTCGCCGTGGATGTCGTGATCGTTGGAGACGGCGGGGCAGCGGGCCAGCTCGAACACCTCGTGGCTGCCGGCCGCAACCCAATGGCCGCCATAGGTTTCCGTCCAGGCCATGGGGCACTTGGCGTGCATCTCTTCGGTGATCGCCTTGAACTTCGACCGGTACTCGGAGGAATGCCGGTCGAAGTGGTACCGGTTCTTCTTGCGGTCGCTGTCATTGACGACGTCCTCGACGCTCAACGCTCTGTCTCCCTACGTGTTTCGCTAGCTCAGGACCGGTACCCGCTCAGGCGTCGGAAATCATGATGGCCTGCTCCGGGCAGGACTGGGCGGCCTCACGCACCTGGTCCTCCCGATCGGCGGGCACCACCTCGTCGACCGCCGACGAACTGCCGTCGATGTCGCTGAGCTGGAACGATTCCGGAGCGATCATCGCGCACAGGGTGTGGCCCTGGCACCGTTCTGAATCCACCCAGACCTTCACGGGTTTTCTCCTCTCACCTGATGCTGATTACCGACACCGTGACGAATCATCACCACTCAGGTGTTGCGGCCGCCGTTGACGCCCAGGATCTGACCGGTGATGTAGCCGGCTTCCTCGGACACCAAAAACGCGCAGGCCGCCGCGATGTCCTCGGGCTTGCCCATCCGGCGCACCGGGGTCCGCGCGATGGTCTCGTCGATGTCGCCGAGGAAGCCGTTCTTTTCGGCGGCGCGCAGCATCGGGGTGTCGATGAATCCGGGAGGCACCGCGTTGACCGTGATGCCCTTGGGCCCGTACTCGAGTGCGAGCGACTTCGTCAGACCGTTGACCGCCGACTTGGCCGCCACGTAGTGGCTCATGTAGGGCGCACCCGAATGCGTGCTCGACGATGAGATGTTGACGATGCGTCCCCACCCCGCCTCGACCATGTCGGGCAGCACCGCCTGGATGGTGTGAAAGACGCCGTTGAGGTTGACGTCGATCACCCGGTGCCAGTCCTCGAAGCTGATGTTGTTGAACTTCTTGAACCCGTCCAGACCGGCGGCGTTGACCAGGACCGTCACCGGCCCGAGTTGGGTGCGGATGGCGGAAAGCGCGGCATCGAGTTGCGACCGGTCTGTGACGTCGGCGGTGAAAGCGAAATCGGCTTCCGACGGACGCAGGTCGATGGAGGCGACGTTCAAACCGTCGGCGCGCAGGCGCTGCGCGATGGCGAGGCCGATGCCGGATCCGCCACCGGTGACTACCGCAGTCTTCACGCTGAGGCCTCTACTCCAGAGGGGCCCATTTCAGCCACAAAGAACCTCCCTTACAATTATGAGAACCTTACTCTCCGGGCGGAGCGGCGTGCAACACGCGCCCTGCACCGCATCCTGCCTGCATGGAAAGGCCCAGGCCGACGCCTTACGGCCGGTCGCGGCCCCGGTCGGCACCCCGTTCTCAATCCTGTGAATTTCTTGAATTATCGAAACTCGAATGTAAGATTCGCCGGGGAAGAGAATCAAATTATCGTGACCGTCATCACATCAGGGGGTACGGAATGCCTGCCCAGGACACGGCAGCGCCCGCTACTGGGACCGCAGCGGCCCTTGTCATGCAAGCCGTCTCAGGGAAAGGGGCCGGCGCATGAGGCCGCTCGAAG
Organism: Mycobacterium sp.; assembly: GCA_035716165.1. Classification (GTDB taxonomy): domain Bacteria; phylum Actinomycetota; class Actinomycetes; order Mycobacteriales; family Mycobacteriaceae; genus Mycobacterium. The sequence continues at coordinate 1,937 of DASTKA010000804.1, forward strand.
GCATCCGTGTCCTCGAAGTGGCCATGTACGGCTTTGTTCCGTCGGCCGGCGCGGTGCTCGCCGAGTGGGGTGCCGACGTGGTCAAAGTCGAGCACGCGGTGACCGGTGATCCGCAACGTGGGTTGCGGCAGACCGGGATGCTGCGCGTCGAAGGCGATCCCAACCCCAACATCGAGCACGCCAATCGCTGCAAGCGCAGCATCGGGCTGGACATGTCCGTGGCCGAGGGCAAGGAAGTGCTCTACGAGCTGGCCCGCCGCTCGGATGTGTTTCTCACCAGCTTCCTGCCGGACCACCGGAAGAAGTTCGGCATCGATGTCGACGACATTCGGGCGGTGAACCCGAAGATCATCTATGCGCGGGGCAGTGCGCTCGGTCCGCGCGGAGAAGAGTCGACCAAGGGTGGCTACGACATGACCGCCTTCTGGTGCCGGGCCGGTACGGCCGCCACCATCACTCCCGCCGGCATGCCGGGCATGATCGCACCGCCCGGACCGGCGTACGGCGACACGATTTCGGGCACCAACCTCGCCGGCGGCATCGCGGCCGCGCTGCTGGGACGTGAGCGCACCGGCGAACCGTCCGTCGTCGATGTGTCCCTGCTGGGCAGCGGCCTGTGGTCGATGGGTCACACCGTCGCGCTGACAAAGCACTTGAACCAGCGGCTGGAAGCGCCGCCGCCCGGCGTGCACGGTGCGCCCAATAACCCGTTGGTGGGCCTCTACACGACATCGGATGGCCGCTACATCTCCTTCGTGATGATGCAGCCCACCAAGTTCTGGCGCGACGTGTGCCGCCACGTGGACCTGCCCGAGCTGGCCGATGACCCGCGCTTCGACACGGTGGAGAACATCGCAGCCAACACGGCGGACGCGGTGGAACTCCTGACCAAGGCCATCGCCGCCCGCACACTGGCCGAGTGGAGCGAGCGCTTCGCCACGCTTTCCGGGCCGTGGGCACCCGTGCAGGACACGCTGCAGGCGGCCGACGACGCGCAGATCCGCTCGAACGAGTACCTGGTTCAGGCGGGTGAACTGGAGTTGGTGGCCAACCCGGTACAGTTCGACGTCGCAGCGCCACAGACCGGGCCGGCGCCCGGCTTCGCAGAACAGACCGACGAGATCCTCATGGAACTCGGCCTCGACTGGGACCGCATCATCGAACTCAAGACGGCCGGCGCCGTCACTTGAGTGCTAGTGGACTGGAGCCGCGCCGCAATGCTTGAGCCGACACCCGCTTGTGTTGGGACGCAGTTACCTTGCGTCCTTACGCCGATAACCAACTGCGCGATAACGGTTATGCATTTTTCGCTCCACCTGGACGCGGCATGAGTCATAATCGCCGGACGCTTCAAGAAGCGGAACGCCTCGCCTTAAAGCGAACTTACGCAACAGAACGGAGGTTTGGCGTGAGCGAGGTCGCGGCTGTCACATCGCAGACCCATGCCGAAAGGTGGCTGCCACCTGGCCATTTCGACCTCGTCAACGCGTCTTCGCAGCCGTCAATATTCATGAAGCTACCGCAGCCGTTGCGCCAGTACAAGACTGCCGGTCTCGTTACATGGGAAGGGCCTGAAGCCGATGGCAACTAAGGGCGCCGACCACTGGTCAGCGGGATTGCCGCAGCTGAAACTGAAATGGGACTTCTCGGGGCCCATGCAAGC
>DASTKA010000805.1:0-5625 GCA_035716165.1 Mycobacterium sp.
TGTCGTACAACGTAGTAACCATCACCGGAATCGTCGACGGCGCGGCCTGGGAGAGGATTGTCCGCCGCGCGCAGAGCGGTGACCTCCGGCCCTGGATGCGTCAGCTGGACAACCTTCGCCACGAAGTGAGCGGCAAGATTCTGCTGCCGGTCTCGTGGTCACCGCTTCAGACCGTGGACCTGGCGACCGTGCCCACCGATGGGTCCACTCACCCTCTGACGCTGTTCATGGAAGACACCGGGTGGCCGTACGCGCCGCTCGACGACTACATCCGCTCCTGGGACGAGATCTACTACCGGCCGCTGTCCCGGGCACCCGCGCGAATGCGGATCCTCGACATTCAGGCCTGCTTCCAGGTCGCGCACGGAAGCTATCGACGGCGAGAAGCGATGCTGTGGCAAAGGATTGACGACTCCAACAACTACGCGGCGCTCGTCCAGCTGCTCACCAAGGAGGTCCCGCCCGAGCACCGGGCGCCGGGCACCTACATGTTCGAGGCTCTGAAGTTTCGCGACCAATGGGAAAGCCGGCTGTTGCGCACCTCGGACTGGTCACCCCTTTACTAGCGCAGCGTTCCGCCCGTTTCAGGATGTGGGCCGCTTCACCGGCCATGTCGGCGAGGACGACAGCGGCGGGACGGACTTCGCGGATGATTCCCACTCCTTCACCGGTGATGATGGCCGCCGTACCGAAATCCTCTGCGGCGACGGCCTTTTCGTAGACACCGATCGCCTGGAGCAGCTGCGCCGACAGCGCGGCCTCGCGGCCGTGCCAGGTGTCCAGGAACGCGTTGGTCACGGTCGCGTACTTCGCCGCTTCATCGAGGCGGCCATGGACGCCGCGGCTGACCGGTGACGGGTTCCCGCGATGCAGCCGTCAGGCAAGTGACGCCAAACCGGAGCGCACCAGATCAAGACTGGCAGCCACGTCTTCGCCGAGGTCGCCGGCACAGCCTCTTCGACCCCAGTTCTCCACCGCCGCAACGAGTGCCGCTGCGATCGCGGAACCCGCGACATCGGCCGCCAGATCGATGTTCGCCAACTCCGGATTCCGTTTCCTGACGAAGTCGGTGAGCACGCGGGCAAACGAGGCCTGCACGACCCGCAGGTGACCGGCAATACGGTCGGCGCTGATCAGCTCCGCACGAGCGGTCGCGGCCTGGCGCACCACTTCGAGGTCGTGCGGGAACGCGGCGACGCTGGCCAGCACCGCATCGAACAGCGATTCCGAGGGCGGGCGCCGGCCAAGCGCTTCGGCGAGCCACTCCAACTGGGTCTCGTAGTCCTGGAAGAGCACGGCCTCCTTGGTCGGGAAATGCCGAAAGAAGGTGCGTTCGGTGACACCCGCCTCGCGTGCCAGTTCGGTGACGGTGACGTTCGCAAACCCCTTGTGGGCGAAGCTCTTCAACGCCGCCTGGCGAAGCGCCTCATGCGTCGATCGTCGTCGTTGTTCGTGACGGTTGCCCGGGCCGGTCATCTCAGCGGTGATCGTATCCCAGGCCGGCGACGCGGAACCCGGCATCTTCCAATTGTGTCAGTACTGACATATCCTTGGCACGCGGACACCCCAGGGAGGCGAGGCCAGGGCCATGAGCGGTACAAATTACGACGCGATCGTGGTGGGCGCCGGGCACAACGGGCTGACCGCCGCCGCGATCCTGCAACGCGCGGGGCTGCGGACCGTGTGTTTGGAAGCCAACACCTACGCCGGCGGCATGGCGGCAACCGTCGAACTGATCGACGGCTTCCGGTACGAGATCGCCGGGTCGGTGCAGTTTCCCATGGCAAGCCGACTCACCAAGGACCTCGGGCTGGACTCGCTGCCGGCGGTGGAGCCCGACGTGATGTCAACGAACATCGGCGAACACGGTGAAGAGCCGATGATCTTCTACCGCGACCCGATGCGGCTGATGACGCACCTGAGCGAGAAGCACGGATTGGCTGCGGTCACCGGCATGGCCGAGTTGATCGGCTGGAGTCAGGGTCCGGCGAAGGCGCTGGGCCGGTTCGAGGTCCGCCAGCCGCCCAAGACGCTCGACGAGATGTATGCCTGTGCGAGCAACGACGCCGAACGCCGGGCGATCCACGAAATGCTCTTCGGCTCGGCCATGGACGTGATCGACCGCTATCTGCCCGACAGAGAAAAGCACGCGGTCATGCGGGGGATGCTGGCGTTCCTGGCCGTCAACTCGACCTACCGCGGCCCGTACACGCCGGGCAGCGCGACCTGCTTGGCCTTTGCGTTGGCGGTGCCCGACAACAGCACCGCGATGATGACCAAACTGAAGGGCGGCATCGGCGCACTCACCGAACACCTGCGTGAGCTCTTCATTGCCCACGGCGGCGAGATCCGGTTTCGCACCAAGGCCGTGCAGATCCTCGTCGACGGGCAGCAGGTCACCGGCGTGCGGCTGCGGGACGGATCGACGATCTCGGCGCCGATCGTGGTGTCCAACCTGTCGCCCGACGTCACACTCACCGAGCTGATCGCACCCGAACACGTTCCCGCACAGCTTGTCTCGCGGCTCTCCGGCCGCGACCACCGTGCCTCGTTCGTGCAAATCCACTTCGCCCTCGACGGGCTGCCCGAGTTCGCGCCGCCTTACGAGTTCCTCAACGAGCAGGGCATGCAACAGTCGGTCGGAATCTTCGGCTCGCCCGAAGAGCAGCAACTGCATTGGGAAAACTGCCGGCGAGGCATCGTCCCGGATAACCCGTCGATGGGGATGCAGATTCCCTCGGTGCACGACCCCAGCATGGCGCCGCCCGGCAAGCACGCCGCGAGCGCATTCGCGTACGCGTTCCCGGTCGAAGTCGCCCGCGACCAACATGGACATCTCAAAAATGAGATGGCGCAACGGGTTATCGACAAGATCACTCGATTGGCGCCGAACTTCAAGGACATCGTGATACGACACATCACGTTCGCGCCTTACCACATGAACACCATGTTCGGCGCGCCCGCGGGCGACTTCTGCCACGGGCTGCTGCACCCCGATCTGATGGGACCGAACCGGCCCGGCCCGAAAGGCTTTCTCGACATGCCCCTTGGAATCGACGGACTCTACCTTGGCGGCGCCGGATGCCACGGCGGGCCGGGCATCACCTTCACTCCCGGTTACAACGCCGCCTATCAGGTGCTCGACGACATGGCCTGAGTCGTCACGGTTTGCAGGCGGCGTCGAGGGGAAGCTCGGGGCCACCGGATTGCAGGGACAGCAGGTACAGGTAGGTCGCGAGCGAATGTTCGCATGACACCGTGTAGTTGACCAATGTCTTCGGGGGCCACGGAAGCAAGCGGACAGGGATCAGCTCGACCGGATTGAGCACATGCTCGTAGTCGAGGGGCGGGGGCAGCGCGGGGACGATGTCCAGGCGATTCGCGACGCGCCAGGAGTTGGTGACCACCTGGTCGAAGGTGGCCGCAAACAGCGAGTCGCCGGTCCGTGGACTGCCGTAAGTGTAAACGGCCGGGTTGGTGAACGTTGTGTTGGCGGCCACGTCAAGGGCGAGCAGCGTGGCGAGGGCCCCTCCCAGGCTGTGCCCGCAGATCGTCACGGAGCCGACGGGTTGCGGGAATGACAGTTTCGCGAGCTCGTCCACCACCGCGGGCGAACCCGCCGTGGCTCCGGTCCGCAGGGACTCGTACATTTCGGTGAAGCCGTCTTCGGTGTGGCCGGCGCCAGCCAGGAACGGGCACGGCACTTGCAAAAAGTCAGCGTCGTGAATCCATTCGAGCCATCCCTCGGTGCCGCGGATCGCGATCGCCACGTCACCGGTCTTGTTCTCCTGGCAGATCAGCCCGATGGATACTTCGTCGTTGGCTCGGCTCGGGTCCATGTCGGTCGCCAGATCGTTGGCGTAGATCGTGGTGACCACCGTGTAGTCGACGCCTCCGGCGCTCAGCGCCTGGCCCGCCTTATTCTTCAGATCGCCGGGCAGCGTCGCATACGTCGCGTTGACGAGCTGAGCGAATTGTATTGCCTGCGTTACATTTACCGTCGATTGCGTTGGCATGGCGGGTCCCGGCTCAGCCGCCGAACATTCCGGTGAGCTGCGCTTGCGCGGTCGCGGCACCCGCGATCGCTTGCGCCGCCGGAACACCGGCCAGGCCGCCGGGCAGCTGATAGTCGTTGGGCAGCTGGTAGAGCGTGAACCGGTAATGATGCATGCCGGTACCCGCAGGCGGACAGGGACCCTTGTACGCGGGCTGGCCGGCCGTGTTGGGCAGGGTGGTCGCCCCGGCCGGGGTCTGCCCGTCGGCGGTGCTGCCGGAGCCGGGGGCGATTCCGATGACGACCCAGTGCACGTACAGGCCGCTGACGGCATCGGGGTCGTCGACGACGAGGGCGCCGCCCGCGGGTGCCGACCACGCCAACGGCGGTGCGATGTCGGCGCCTTTGCAGGTGTACTGCACCGGAATCGGTGCCCCGTCGACGAAAGCCGGGCTGCTGATCGTCAACGGTCGGTCCTCGGGCGCATTCGGCGCCGTCCGCCCGAGGGTCGTGACCTTCGGCGCCGACGACGTGCTCGGGTGGCTATCACCGCGGCCGCCGCAACCGACCAGCGCCCCTAGCAGCGCCAGCGCACCGACGACCGCCGCGCTCCGGTGAAATGTGCCCGCCCACGTCGATTCCATGAGAAATAGTCTGACTCCCGCGCCCGCAGTCGGGAAGGTTTTGATGTCACCGCGATCAGGGTGCCGCTACTTGCCGCGCTTCTCGACTTCGAGCACCCGCTTGCGCAGTCCCTCGGTGGCGGTGTCCATCAGGCTCTTGGCGCCCTTCTTGACCAGGAATCCGGGAACCGGCACCACCAGATCGACGGTCAGCTCGAAGCGGACCTTTGTGGAGTCCCCGTCGGGCGTCAGCGTGTACCGACCCTCTTGGGCGCGTTGTTGTTTGGAGCTGACCAGGGTCCAGCCGACGCCGTCGTCGTAGACGGTGTATGCCAGCTCCTGTTCGTCGCTGACGCCGACGAGTTTGACGACCTGCCTGGATCGGGTTGGGTGGTTCTGGTCGTCGCGCTCGAGCACTTCGACCTCCTTGTGCGCCGACGACCACTCGGGCAACGACTCGATGTCGAACAACACATCCATGATTTCGTCGGGCGTCGCCTCGATGACGACTTCGCGGGAATCGGTGATAGCCATCTCCGGGAGATAGCCGGTGCGGTGCGGCCCGAAACCCGGCGCGTCAGGGACGTCGTTGAGCACCAAGCGCAGCGAGCCGGGGGAGGACGACGTCGCGCCATCCCGCTCCCATGCGCTCGAACGCCTGCGCCATGCGCTTGTCGTCGAGGTCAAAGCCGCTGTGTTCCAGGAACACTCGCGTGCCGTTCCCTTCCGCTTCCAGCCGCCAGGTCAGTGTCCAGGCGGCGGTGAACGTGTAGGCGAACAGGTGCGGCGCGTCGACCTCGAGCACCGTGCACGGCTGCTTGCCATAGCCCGGCATGTCGAGGGTGAACTGGTGGCCCACCACCGCGGCCACCCGCCCCTCGGCCCACCACAGCTTCAACAGCGCGGGTTCGGTGAGCAATCGCCACACCGCAGCCGGAGGCGCCGCCACGAATTGGTCCACCCGGATCGTCGCGAAGCGTGACGTTTCGGTCATTGCAACTCCTCTGC
>DASTKA010000806.1:0-5741 GCA_035716165.1 Mycobacterium sp.
ACACCTGGCTTCGCGTCCAGGGTCAGGTGATCCCCGCACCGCGGCAACCGAATTCGCCGGCGATCCCCACCCTGCAGGCGACTGCGGTCACCCGCATCGACGCCCCGCCCAACCCCTACGCCTATCCGCACTGACCGCCCGGCGCCGCTGCGGCAATAGGTAATGCCACACGAGGCCGGCGAGCTCATCAGCGTCAGCGAATCAGTCGTGAATCGGGATCAGGAATCCGCTCACGATAAGCGACCGGGCCAGCTCGATCTGTTCGTGCGAATCCAGCCCGGGAAGGTCGCAAATCCGGAACGGCGCAGCGCTTCTCGAGATGAACAGCATCGCGGCTTCGTGGTCGGCACCGGCGCGCACCGACAAACCCGCGAACCGCAGCGCAACACCGCCGTCAACAGCCCGCACCCGAGAATAGAGCGGTTGGTACTTCCGCACCCGCGTTTGCCCATCGATTAGGGCGGCGTTCCTGGGCGATTGGATTGGTGGGATTCGGCCTCGGCGGACCAGGCGATCCGCCAATACGTCGAGACCTCGCGCGACTGCGCTCGGGTCCTCAACCGCTTTGACAGCGTCACGCAGGAGGTCGGCCAGGTCCGCCTGCACATCAGGGTCATCGAGGTGCCGCGGCGGCAGATAGGCGTTCAGACGGTCGTCGTGGAATCGCTGCGATTTGAGCGCTGCGATGGCCAGCGTGAGCGCGGTGGGCGGGTGGAATCCGACGGTCAGATGCGCGGACGGCTCCGAATTCGTCTCTGCCGCATGAATTTGCCCACGTGGCAGGTACAGCGCGTCGCCGACTTCGAGGCGCAAGTCGGTTCGCAACGGGAGGCCGTCTATCGCAACCGCCTTGTTCTTTTCGGGTTGCATCTCGCGCGGGGGAACGGCTGGGCCGTCGTACAAACGCCAGAGCTTGGATCCATGGATCTGCAGGAAAATCACGTCGTGGTCGTCGTAGTGGGGAATGAGCCCATGTGTTGCGGGCGGGGTGATGTAGGCGTTGATCTGTACCGGGTAGTTCAGCTCGACCTCGATGGAGTGGGCCAACGAGGCAACCTTGCTTATGTAGCGCTCGACGCCGCCCAAAATGATCGTGTAGCCATCGGCAAAATCGTTGCCGACGCGGACCAGGTCGAGGCTGCCGTCATCAAGCCGGTAGCTGTCGGAGCCCGACTTCCTGTCTTCCCCCCGCAGCAGGTGCACCGTCGATGGCTCCCGGCGATAGCGCTCCAAGAGTTCATCAATCGCCGACGGCGCCGGCAGCAGGCTATCGAAGTAATCCGCGCAGCAGCGCTTGACGTGGTAGTGCGTTGCCCCCCAGATCTCGTTGAGAAAGGTCTCTACCTCAAGGGGTTGAAGCAACCAGGCGAGCGACGGTTCGATGGCTACTCCTCGGCAAATGTCGTCGTGATGGGCCGGCGGGCGATCCCGTCTTGCCGACATCCGAGTATGACGGACGGCCGGGCCGGATGGCTTGCGGCCGGGCAAAGTTCGCCAGTACCGTTGCGCGCCATCGGAAAAGGCGTGTCGGTGACGCGGCGTACTGTGGGTTGGGTGCGTAGCGAAGGCGATACCTGGGACATCACCACGAGCGTGGGTGAGACCGCGCTGTTCGTGGCAACGGCGCGGGCATTGGAGGCGCAAAAGCCCGACCCGCTGGCCGCGGATCCATATGCAGAGGTTTTCTGCCGCGCGGTTGGCGGTTCGTATGCCGACGTCCTCGACGGCAAGGATCCCGACCACCAGCTGAAGACGCCCGACTTCGGCGAGAACTTCGTCACCTTTCAGGGAGCCCGCACCAGGTTCTTCGACGAATACTTCGGCCGTGCGGCGGACGCGGGTGTGCGGCAGGTGGTCATCCTGGCGGCGGGCCTGGATTCCCGCGCCTACCGCTTGGACTGGCCGGCCGCGACGACCATCTTCGAGCTCGACCAGCCCCAAGTGCTCGACTTCAAGCGCGAGGTGCTCACCGGCGCCGGCGCCCAACCGCGTGCCGAGCGTCGTGAAATCGCCATTGACCTACGGGAAGACTGGCCGCAAGCCCTTCGCGACAGCGGCTTCGACCCCGCCAAACCGTCGGCGTGGATCGCCGAGGGCCTGTTGATCTATCTCCCGGCCACGGCCCAAGAGCAGCTGTTCACCGGCATCGACGGCCTGGCCGGCCACGGCAGCCACGTCGCCGTCGAGGACGGCGCCCCGATGAAGCGCGAAGACTTCGAGGCCGCACTGGCGGAGGAGCGCGCTGCCACCGCGCAGGGCGACGGGCGGGCGTTCTTCCAGCTGGTCTACAACGAGCGGCATGCGCCGGCCACCGAGTGGTTCGGCCAGCACGGCTGGAATGCGGTAGGCACCCCGTTGGCCGACTACCTTCGCCAGGTAGGCCGTCCCGTGCCTGAACCGGACACCGAAGCCGGCCCGATGGTCGCGCGCAACACCCTGGTGACTGCCGTCAGGGCTTGACACATCGGCAAAACCGGCCGTGATCGCTGATCGCGGCCGGTTTTGGATGAGTTCTCCATGAATCGGGCCGACCCGCGGAACTTTCATGGCACGCCGCCCGACTACTGACAGGGTCACCCGTGCGCCGCCCACAGCCCGGGCGGTTCCGACAGTCCGGCGAGGAGTCTCTGACATCGTGCAATGCGTTTTTCACCGGCCGGTCGCGCCGCCACACGCGGCGGGTGAGCGGGCGTGACCGCGCCGATCTGGATGGCCTTGGCCCCGGAGATACATTCCACGCTGCTGAGCAGCGGGCCGGGGCCGGCCGGCTTGTTGGCCGCGGCCGCATCGTGGAGTTCGTTGAGCGAGACCTACGCCTCGGCCGCCGACGAACTGAGTGCGACGTTGGCCGCGGCGCAGGCCGGGGCGTGGGAGGGGCCCAGTGCCGAGCGGTACGTGGCCGCGCACGTGCCCTACCTGGCCTGGTTGGTGCGGGCCAGCGCAAAGAGCGCGGCCGTGGCCGCCGAGCACGAGACCGCGGCCACCGCCTACACCACGGCGTTGGCTGCGATGCCGACCCTGCCGGAACTGGCCGCAAACCACGCCACACACGCGGCCCTGCTGGCGACGAACTTCTTCGGAATCAACACCATCCCCATCGCCGTCAACGAGGCCGACTATGCGCGGATGTGGGTTCAGGCGGCCACCACGATGACGACCTATCAAGCGGTCTCCACCGCGGCGGTCGCGGCGTCACCGCCGACCGATCCGGCGCCAACGATCGTGAACGCCAGCGGCAGCGGCGGCGAAGACAGCGACGACACCGGCATCGTCGACAATGACGGCGGCGACCCGACGCAGTTGAGCTGGTGGATAAACCGCTTCCTCGAGATTTTCCAGACCATAGGCAAAGATTTGGCGGAATTTCCCGAGGACCCGGCCGACGCCATGGAGGATTTGCTCGAAGACATTTTCGGGCCGTCCGGACTCATTGCAGACGAGTTCACCCACCTCGGGGAGGCCCTTCAGACTTTTCCCCAGCTCGCGGCCATTCCGCTCATCGTGCCGGGTGCGTTTGCGGGAGGCGTGGCGGGCTTGAGCCTGGTGGCCGGGATCCAGCCCGCCCCAGCCCCAGCCCCCGTTCCCATCGACCCGCCGGCACCGGTGCTCCCCGCACCGAGTGCGCCTGTCGCCAGCGGCGCTCCGGTCGTCGTGAGCGCTGCCCCGGCCACGGCGCCGGCGCCGTCTTCCACCCCGACGTCGGCCCCGTCACCCGCGCCGGCCCCGGCGCCTGCGACCGCAGCCCCACCACCGCCGCCGCCCACCGGCGCCGAGGCGGTGGCCTTCCCCTACCTGGTCGGTGGGCCCGGCCTGGGCACCGGCTCCGGCATGGGCAGCGGCGCGCAGCGTAAGGCGCCCGAGCCGGATGCCGCCGCGGCCGCCGCTTCGGCCGCGGCATCGGTGTCCGAAAGACAGCGGGCGCGACGGCAACGTCGGGCGGCGATGCAAGATCACTACCGCGGATTCGAATACATGGATCTGGAATCGGATGGGCCGACGAATCCGGACCCGGGCTCCTCGGAGGCATCCGGCAGCGGCGCGGGGCGACTGGGTTTCGCCGGAACGACGCCCACGGGCACGGCTGCGGCGACGGGGCTGACCACGTTGGCCAGCGATGAATTCGGCGACGGCCCCTCGATCCCGATGCTGCCCGGCGACTGGGGCAGCGACCGGTGACGGAACTTTCGTGACCGGCCAGCCGACTACTGGCTGCGTGATAGTGGCGGACGCGCGCCGGGGTAGCGGGCCGAATTGATAATGAAAATGATTTTCATTAAGGTGAGGCCTGTTCATGCGTCAGTCCAGCGTGCGGCGGTGCGATCGCCGAAAATGCGGCGAAAGTCCGCTATCGGGTCCGCAATAGCGGTAGCGGAAGGGCAAGGAAGGGACGAGGCGGGACAGGCCCAAGCGCCTCGACAGTTAGCTTATGCAATGCTAACTTCAGGCGGTTAGGTTAGGGGAGGCTACATTCATGAGAAGACGCGGCTGTGGAACTCGGTGACACCGGCATGCTCACAGCTCAGCCCGCCAATTCGCGGGTGGACGCGCGTGTTGACGAGGACATCATCAGCCGGTTCGCCACCTGCTGCCGCGCGCTCGGCATCGTTATCGACCAGCGTCAGCGACCGGCCGATCTGGCCGCCGCTCGCGCCGGTTTCACCGCACTGACCCGCATTGCCCACGACCAGTGCGACGCCTGGACTGGTCTGGCGGCCGCCGGCGACGTGTCCCTTCGAGTGCTCGAGGCGGTATCGCGCACCGCGGCGACCGCGGGCACACTGCAGCGCCAGGTCGACCTGGCGAGCGGCTCGCTGGCCTTCCGCTACGACACCGGGCTGTATCTGCAGTTTCGCGCCGCGACCCCCGACGACTTCCACCTCGCCTACGCGGCCTCGCTGGCAACGGCCGGACGATTCGCTGACGCCGACCGGATCGTCGCCGGGCTGACCGCCGGCCGCCCGAACTGGCGCGAGGCCCGCTGGGTGTCCGTCGTGATCAACTACCGCGCCGAGCGCTGGTCGGACGTCGTCAAGCTGCTGACCCCGATCGTCAACGATGCGGATCTCGACGCGGCGTTCTCGCACGCCGCCAAGATCGCGCTGGGCACCGCCCTGGCCCGACTGGGCATGTTCGCCCCGTCGCTGTCTTACCTGGAAGAGCCCGACGGTCCCGTCGCGGTCGCCGCCGTCGACGGCGCCCTGGCCAAGGCGCTGGTGCTGCGCTCGCACGTGGACGAGGACTCGGCGAGCGAAGTGCTGCAGGATCTGTACGCCGCTCATCCCGAGAACGAACAAGTCGAACAGGCGCTGACCGACACCAGTTTCGGCATCGTGACCACCACGGCGGCCCGCATCGAAGCCCGCACCGATCCCTGGGATCCCGAAACCGAGCCCAGCGCCGAGGATTTCGTCGACCCGGCCGCGCACGAACGCAAAGCCGTGCTGCTGCACGAGGCGGAACGTCAGCTGGCCGAATTCATCGGACTCGATGAGGTCAAGAACCAGGTGTCGCGGCTGAAGAGTTCGGTCGCCATGGAACTGGTCCGTAAGCAGCGCGGCCTCGCGGTCGCACAGCGCGCCCACCACCTGGTCTTCGCCGGCCCGCCCGGAACCGGTAAGACCACCATCGCCCGCGTGGTCGCCAAAATCTATTGCGGCCTGGGGCTTTTGAAGCGCGAGAACATCCGAGAGGTTCACCGTGCCGACCTCATCGGCCAGCACATCGGCGAGACCGAGGCCAAG
>DASTKA010000807.1:0-3902 GCA_035716165.1 Mycobacterium sp.
TCCGCAGTTGCTCAGTGAGATCGACGGCGTGGAGGGACTCGAGAACGTCATCGTGATCGGCGCCTCCAACCGTGAGGACATGATCGACCCCGCCATCCTGCGGCCCGGACGCCTCGACGTGAAGATCAAGATCGAGCGGCCGGATGCCGAGGCGGCGCAAGACATCTTCTCGAAGTACCTGATCGAGTCGCTGCCGCTGCATGCGGACGACCTCGCCGAGTTCGACGGCGACCGCTCGGCATGCATCAAGGCGATGATCGAAAAGGTCGTCGAGCGGATGTACGCCGAGATCGACGACAACCGGTTCCTGGAGGTCACCTACGCCAACGGTGACAAAGAAGTCATGTACTTCAAGGACTTCAACTCCGGGGCGATGATCCAGAACGTCGTCGACCGCGCGAAGAAGAACGCGATCAAGTCGGTGCTGGAAACCGGCCAGCCCGGTCTGCGCATCCAGCACCTGCTGGACTCGATCGTCGACGAGTTCGCCGAGAACGAGGATCTGCCGAACACCACCAACCCCGATGACTGGGCACGGATTTCGGGCAAGAAGGGCGAGCGGATCGTCTACATCCGCACCCTGGTCACCGGCAAGAGCTCGAGCGCATCGCGGGCCATCGACACCGAATCCAACCTGGGTCAGTACCTGTAGGGCTCGGCCTTTTAGCGCGACATATAAACCACGCACACGACACGCCGAGGCGGGTGTGCGTGGTTTATATCTCGGCGCCGCCGTCGGTCAGGCGGCCACCAGCGAATAGCTGTTGGTCAGGTCGTCCTGCAGCACCTGTGCGGGCCGGGTGGTCGTGTCCACGCGCAGTTCGTCAGCGAGTACGCGCGGCTGGTAGGCCCAGCCGGCCGGCAGGTCGAGCCGGTCGCCAAGGCTCGGAAGGTCGGCGCGCGACAAGGTGGGGTCGGTGACCTGGCTCCAGGTCTGCATGATCCAATGCCGGCTTTGCGGATCGATCAGTTCGTACACCTCTTGGCCCGCGTTGAAGACGAACACCGTGTGGCGGTTGACCGTGTTGGGGACGTAGGGCGCCGGGTTCATCGACGACAACAGGACAGTGGCCTGCTGGATCATTTCGATCCCGCCGAAAGACTTCGTGATCTGCGGGCCCTGGGCGGACTTCTCGATGGCATTCATCAGCCAATACCGGGGACCGTTGAGCAGGGCTGCGGCCGCTCCGTGTTCGGTGGCGATGGCGTGCGGATCCAGCGCCGACCACAGCTCTTGGGGGCAGTCGTTGAGCGGGAAGCTGTTGTAAACCGTTGCCTGCGGACCCGCCTCGCCCGGTGTTACGAGGAGCACCTCGCCGTAGCGCTTACCGGACAGGTCGAGTGCGTGCTTACCGACGGCGCGGTCGGATTCGGGGGCGGACACAGGGTGAAATTAATCACTGGTCTCGGCGCCGTCAACACGACGGGCGGTGATCCTCGTGGCGCCGTAGTAGCGATTTCGCGCCACCAAAGTGGTGCCCATGTCGTCGATCAACGGGTCGAGGAACGTGGATCTGTATTCCGCGTCGCCGGCGGCACGGGCGCTGATGTACATGAACGTCAGCGCGCCCAGGAAAAGCGTCATGTGGATCAGCGAGTCGGGCACCGGCAGCGTGAATCCGAGCACCGTCGCGCTGCTCTTGTAGGTGTGGGTCCATTCGTTGAGCAGTTCGGGGCTGAGCACGATGAGCCCCAGAATCAAGTAGATCGCGGTGGTCACCACCGCAACCACCATGATCTGCGCCAGTTGGGAGACGGCAAGGACGAACACCACATTGAGGCGCTCCGACTTTTTCAGCGGCGACCAGTCGGAGGCGCCGGGCATGGTGGCGAATGGTGTGGCCGCGAGCTTTTCGGGTTCATCGCGCGGCAGCGTCGCCGATTGCAGCATCGGCCTGACGCGCTCTCGGGTGGCCGAGGTGACGAACGCCGCAGCGATGGAGACCAGGAAAGCCATTGCCAGTGCCAGCCGGTTGCCGCTGATGGTGGCGGCCATCAGCCAGACATAGGTGTTGAAGAACACCAACGCGGTCAACAGCACGACCGGCAAGGCCCGAACGGCCAAGGCGCCCACCGTCGCAAGATGCGACAACATCATCCGTACGGCCCACCCGAGGACGGAGCCGATTCCACTGCCGGTCAGGATCAGCACGGCGGCTACGACGATCCCCTGCTGCACGAGGTCGCCGACGGCGACTCCGACGCCTGCCACGGCGAGGACCGACAACGTCGCTATCGCGGCGCGTGTCTTGCGGCGTCGAGACCGGGAGACGAGCCAGCCGACGACTGCCATCAACGGCAGGGCCAAGGCGAGGATGATCAGCACGGCCAATTCCGAAGTCGTCGGTTCACCGCTGATCTCGATGTCGTGGCCGCCGGTGATCAGATACACCGCCAGGATGCAGGCTTGCAGCGCCGCGTACGCCGCAAGCATGGGCGACGACCGCGTCCAGAGCCGCCGCCACCGCGCGCGCCGCGTGAGTACGAACGGCAAACCGCGCTCTAGAAACCAGCTTTCGGCCGCGGCGCTCGGCTCGGCCCTGCGGTCCGGAGCGCGGCCGCGAAGAAGCTCCATGCCGGCTCACCCTACGGCGGGCAGGTCATCCGCGCGGGCCTTATCGGACTGGTTGCCGGACTGGCAGTTTGCGGGCATCGGCGTGGCCGCTGACCCGCTCCTCTGCGCCCCGCCGCGCGGGCCGCTTCGTCGCCCGGCTGGGCCCGATTGGCCGTCTCCTCCGCGCCCCGCCGCGCGGGCCGCTTCGTCGCCCGGCCTACGCTGAGGTCATGCAACGGATTATCGGGACGGAGGTCGAATACGGCATTTCATCGCCATCGGACCCGACAGCCAATCCGATCCTCACGTCGACGCAGGCGGTTTTGGCTTATGCGGCCGCAGCGGGCATTCAGCGCGCCAAGCGCACCCGCTGGGACTACGAGGTGGAATCGCCGTTGCGGGATGCCCGCGGATTCGACCTGAGCCGGTCGGCCGGCCCGCCCCCGGTAGTCGATGCCGACGAGGTCGGCGCGGCCAACATGATCCTGACCAACGGCGCGCGGCTCTACGTCGACCACGCGCACCCCGAATACTCCGCCCCCGAATGCACCGACCCGCTCGACGCCGTGATCTGGGACAAGGCCGGCGAGCGCGTGATGGAGGCAGCCGCACGCCACGTCGCCAGCGTGCCGGGGGCCGCGAAGTTGCAGCTCTACAAGAACAACGTCGACGGCAAGGGCGCTTCCTACGGGTCGCACGAGAACTACCTGATGTCGCGGCAGACGCCGTTTTCGGCGATCATCTCCGGATTGACCCCCTTTCTGGTCTCCCGACAGGTGGTCACCGGCTCGGGCCGGGTCGGCATCGGGCCCTCCGGCGATGAGCCCGGGTTTCAGCTGTCACAGCGCTCGGACTACATCGAGGTCGAGGTCGGCCTCGAGACCACGCTCAAACGCGGCATCATCAACACCCGCGACGAGCCACACGCAGACGCCGATCGGTACCGGCGGCTGCACGTCATCATCGGCGACGCCAACCTCGCCGAGACGTCGACCTATCTGAAGCTGGGCAGCACCGCGCTGGTGCTGGACCTGATCGAGGAAGGCCCGGCGCACGGCATCGACCTGAGCGACCTGGCGCTGGCGCGGCCGGTGCACGCCGTCCATGCGATCAGCCGCGACCCGTCGCTGCGCGCCGCGGTGGCTTTAGCCGACGGTCGGGAGCTGACTGGGCTTGCGCTGCAACGGATTTACCTTGACCGAGTGGCCAAACTGGTCGACAGCCGCGACCCGGACCCGCGCGCGGCCGACGTCGTCGAAACCTGGGCGCACGTGCTCGACCAACTCGAGCGCGACCCGATGGAATGCGCCGAACTGCTGGACTGGCCGGCCAAGCTGCGCCTGCTCGA
>DASTKA010000808.1:0-2894 GCA_035716165.1 Mycobacterium sp.
AGGACGGTGGTCTGTGCAGCCCGGTGATCGCGGCGGCGAACCACACGCCGGCGAGCAACCCGACGACCCCGGACACAGCGCAGCCGCGCCGCCGAATTCCGCCGCGCTGAACCGCCGGCGCGCCCTGCTCGGCATGGGCGCGGTCGCCGGAGTCGCCGCGGTCGACGTGGGTGGCTTCGCCTACGCCGGTGGCTGGCTGCGGCCCGGCGCGCTGACTCCGGCCCGGTTCGCGGACCGCTTCGAGCATGTCTACGGCCGTCACGACGGTTTCCGGCGAAACCACGCCAAGGGGCTGAGCGCGACCGGAACATTCGTCAGCACGGGGGCGGCCGCGGCGATCTGCCGGGCCGCGGTCTTCCGGCGCGGCACGGTTCCGCTGACCGGCCGGTTCTCGCTGTCCGGCGGGCTGCCCGACCAGGCCGACAAGCTCGACACCGTGCGGGGGCTGGGGCTGCTGTTCGACGGGCCGGAAAAACAGCAGTGGCGCACCGCGATGATCAACCTGCCGGTCTTCCCGGACAGCACGCCCCAAGGGTTTTACGATCGGTTGCTCGCGTCCAAGCCGTTGCCCGGCACCGGGAAGCCCGACCCGCAGCAGATGGCCGCGTTTTTGCAGCGCCACCCCGAGACCACCGCGGCCATGCGCTTGATCAAGCAGGTGCCGCCGAGCGCGGGATTCGCCGACAGCGTCTTTTACGGGCTGAACGCCTTCCGGTTCACCAACGGCGCCGGTGCGACGGTGCCGGTGCGCTGGTCCGCGATTCCCCAGCAAGGCGCGGACGTGACGGCCACACCATTGGGGTCACCGGCCAAGGACTACCTGTTCGACGCGCTCGTCCGCACGCTGGCGCGCACCCCGCTGAGCTGGCGGTTGGTGCTCACCGTCGGCGAGCCGGGCGATCCCACCAACGACGCCACCAAACCCTGGCCGTCGGCGCGGCGCACCATCGACGCCGGCACCATCACGATCTCAGCGGTCCAGACGGAGGAGGCCGGCAACGCGCGCGACATCAACTTCGACCCGCTGGTGCTGCCCGACGGCATCGCCGCCTCCGACGATCCCCTGCTCGCGGCGCGATCGGCGGTGTACGCCCGTTCCTTCACACGCCGCGCAGGGGAGCCCAAGACAGCCAGCGCGGTCGACGTCGAAGCGATCCTGCAATGACGCCCGGACCCGCGCGGTTCACCCTGCCGTCGCGCATTCTGCACTGGCTGATGGCGCCGATGGTCATCGCGCAGTTGCTCGTCGGCGTGACCATGGTCGCCGCGCTGAGCTACTACCCGATGCTGCTGGCCATTCATCGGCCCCTGGGTCTGTTGATCCTGGTCTTCGCGCTGGTCCGGCTGGCGAACCGGCTCACCCATCGGCCACCACCTTTCCTGGCCACCATGAGCAGCACCGAACGGCGCATCGCGACGTGGTCGGAGTACCTGCTCTACGGCCTGCTGCTGGTGCAACCGGTGACCGGCTGGGCCATGTTGTCGGCGGCGCGGTTCCCGGTCACGCTGCTCGGGCCGGTCGCGCTGCCCGGTATCGCGCCGCGCAACATCGACGTTTTCGCGGTGCTGCGGCAGTGCCACAACGCCTTTGCGCTGCTGCTCTTCCTCGTGTTTACCGCGCACATGACGGCGGTACTCTTCCACACGCTCGTGCTGCGTGACCGGCTCCTCGACCGCATGGCGCTGTGGCGCGCCAAACCTGGGCGCCAGACCGACGCCGAGACCGAAATCGCAGCCTGACGACCTGTCTGCCCGGGCTCGAAGTGGCCGAATATGATCGGCACGATTCAGACTTGAGCGCGCGGGCACGGGCCGGGCGCGCGGTGCCCGTGAGGGCCATGAGGAAGCGGGAGAGTTCAATGTCGAACCAGCAGCAAGCGGAACGGATGACGTCGGGAAAGGGATTCATCGCGGCGCTCGACCAGAGCGGCGGTTCGACCCCCAAGGCGCTGCGCCTCTACGGCATCGAGGACAACGCGTACTCCTCCGAGAAGGAGATGTTCGACCTCATTCACCAGATGCGCTCGCGGATCATCACGTCTCCGGCGTTCAACGGTGACCGCGTGCTGGCCGCGATTCTGTTCGAGCAGACGATGGACCGTGAGATCGCGGGCAAGCCGTCGACCACCTACCTGTGGGAGACCAAGGGCGTGGTGCCCTTCCTCAAGATCGACAAGGGTCTGGCGGACGCGTCCGACGACGTCCAGCTGATGAAGCCGATCCCGGGACTCGATGAGCTGCTGGACCGGGCCGCCGGGATGGGTGTCTTCGGCACCAAGGAGCGGTCGGTGATCGGCGGCGCCAACCCCAAGGGCATCGCGGCCATCGTCGCCCAGCAGTTCGAGCTGGCCCACCAGGTGCTCTCGCACGGCCTGGTGCCCATCATCGAACCCGAGGTCACCATCTCGATTTCGGACAAGGCCGAGGCCGAGGGCATCCTGCGCGACGAGATCACCAAGCAGCTCGACTCCGTGCCCGAGGGCCAGCGCGTCATGCTCAAGCTGAGCCTGCCCACCGAGGTCAACTTCTACCGTCCGCTGATCGAGCACCCGAAGGTGATGCGGGTGGTTGCCCTGTCCGGCGGCTACTCCCGCGAGGAAGCCAACGAATTGCTGGCGAAGAACACCGGGCTGATCGCCAGCTTCAGCCGGGCGCTGACCGAGGGCCTGAGCGCCGACCAGTCCGACGAGCAGTTCAACGCCACGCTGGACAAGGCGATCCAGTCGATCTACGACGCGTCGGTCGCCGGCTGAGACCTGCGGGCGTCATGCGAACATGACCGCGTGACGTACGACAAGGACCTCACCGGTCTCGTTGTTATCGACCCGTACAACGATTTCATCTCCGAGGGCGGCAAGGTATGGGACCGCCTGAAGGGTGTCGCCGAGGCCAAC
>DASTKA010000809.1:0-2818 GCA_035716165.1 Mycobacterium sp.
CTGACGTCGCTCGCTGCGGTGGTGGTCGCCGTCGTATTCGGCGGCCACGCCGAACTCCCGCCAGCCCATGTCGAGTATTGCGAGGGCGCGATAGCCGTCGACCACCGGTATCTGGGTGGTCGGGGAAGGCAAGCCGGCATCAATAAGCAACAGCCGCAGCCAGGTCTCCTTCGGCGAGGCGGCGCAGCCGTCGACGAGGTGCAATGCCGACCGCATGCGTCGTACCCCGCGGGCAGCGGGATATCGCTTGGCAAGCAGCAGCACGTCCTTCTCAGAAAACGGCGTCGCCCGCATCAACGCGTCGAGCCGCGAGACCGCCTGCGCGCGTGGCAGATACCGGCCCAAGTCGTACGCCGTTCGCGCGGGAGTTGTGACCGGCAAGCCCGCGACGCGGGTGACTTCGTCGTCGGCCAGCAGCTGCTCGCGCGCAATAATCCCGTTCGGCGGGCGGGTGTTCGACCAGATCAATTCGATAGGGATGTCCGCGTCAACCCACCGGGCGCCATGCAACGCCGATGCCGCTACACCCGCCACGATCGCGCGGCGTCGCGACCACAGCCATGCGCCTTCGGTCCGCTGCCGCAGCGAGAGTTGTTGTCGCTTTTCGGCATACACTCCAGGGAAGATCGGCCGGTACCAGCGTTGCAGCTCATGCCGCGTCACGATTCCCCGCGCGACGGCCTCGCTACCGATCAACACCCCTGCCATGGGGCCGAATAGTGGCGCAGACCACCGACAGGCGCGCCGAGCCTGCAAATCCGCAGCGAAAGTGCGAGTGCGGGCCTGCGAATTTACCGGCTCGGCGAATGGGGTTGACCGTCTTAGCGGGGCAGGCCCAGAAGCCGCTCGGCGGCGACCGTCAGCAGGATCTGCTCGGTGCCGCCGGCGATGGTCAGGCAGCGGGTGTTGAGGAAGTCGAACACCGCCCGGTCGCCATCCGCCCGGCGGTCAACCAGGCCGCCGCCCTCGGACACGTCCATCGTGAATTCGGCCAGCGCCTGGCGGTAGCGCACGCCGATGAGCTTGCGCACACTGGACTGCGCCCCGGGGTCCTGGCCGCCCACGGCCAGCTGGGCGATCCGCTGATCCAGCAGCGCGCCGGTCTGCGCGGTGACGATCAACCGCCCCAACCGATCTTGCTCCGCGGCGTCGAGGTCGAACTCGGCCAGCAGCTCGAGCAGCTCCTCCATCGGGTTGCCCAGCGCCGTTCCGTTGGCCATCGCGACCCGCTCGTTGGCCAGCGTGGTGCGCGCCAGCCGCCAACCGTCGTTCACCTCGCCGACGACCAGCTCGTCGGGGACGAACACGTTGTCCAGGAACACTTCGTTGAACAGCGAGTCGCCGGTGATCTCCCGCAGCGGGCGAATCTCGATGCCCGGCGAGCTCATCTCCACCAGGAAGTAGGTGATGCCTTTGTGTTTCGGCGCGTCGGGATCGGTGCGGGCCAGGCACACGCCCCACTTCGCCTTGTGCGCAGCCGACGTCCACACCTTCTGCCCGGTCAGGTTCCAGCCGCCGTCGGTCCGTACCGCTTTGGTGCGCAGCGAGGCCAGGTCCGAGCCGGCTCCCGGCTCGGAAAACAGCTGACACCAAAGGAATTCGCCGCGAGTGGTGCCCGGCACGAAGCGCTCGACCTGTTCCGGTGTGCCGTGTTCGAGGATGGTCGGCGCCGCCCACCAGCCGATCACCAGGTCGGGCCGGGCCACGCCGGCCGCGGCCAGCTCCTGATCGATCAGCAGCTGCTCGGCCGGTCCCGCGCCGCGCCCGTAGGGCGCCGGCCAGTGCGGCGCCTGCAGACCCGCCTCGGCCAGCGCCGCCTGCCGCTTCTCCTGCGGCAGTTCGGCGATCTTGGCGACGGCGGCGGCGATCTCGGTCCGCTGGTCCTCGACATCGGTGAGGTCGATACCCAGGCGGCGCCGCACACCGGCCTGAGTCAGCGCGGTGATGCGGCGCAGCCACCTCTCGGGCCCACCCAGGAAGCGGCCGATGGCATGCGCCCGGCGCAGGTACAGATGCGCGTCGTGCTCCCAGGTGCAGCCGATGCCGCCGAGCACCTGGATGCAGTCCTTGACGTTGGCCTTCACCGCGGCAATGCCGGTGGCGGCGGCCAGGGCCGCCGCGATGGAGAACTGGGATTCGTCACCCTCCGCCGCGGCGCGCGCGGCGTCGGCGGCGGCCACCTCGGCCTGCTCGGCGCGGCACAGCATCTCGGCGCAGATGTGCTTGATGGCCTGGAAGCTGCCGATCGGCTTCCCGAACTGCTCGCGGACCTTGGCGTAGTCGACGGCCGTCTCCAGCGACCAGCGAGTGATGCCTGCCGCCTCGGCCGCCAGCACCGTCGCGGCCAGCTCCTCGACGCGTTCGCCGGTCTCCGACACCACGGTGGCCGGAGCCGAGTTGAGCGCCACCCGGGCCAGCGGCCGAGAGAAGTCGCTGGCCCGCAGGGGCTCGATCTGCACGCCCTCACCGCCCGTGTCGATCAGCAGCCACTTCCCGCCTGCCGGCGCCAACAGCACGGCGCCCTCGGCCACACCCAGCGCGAATGCCACGGTGCCCGACGCCGTCGACGTCGCGTCGTCGAACTCGATGTCGCCTTCCAGTGCCAGGCCGGCGAAGCGTTCGCCGCAGGCGAGGGCGCCCAATAGCTCGGGATCGGAGACGACCAACGTGGCCAGCGCGGTGGTGGCGATCGGCCCGGGGACCAGCGCTTTCGCCGCTTCCTCGACCATCGCGCACAGGTCTTCGATGCTGCCGTCAGCGCCGCCGAGCTCCTCGGGGATCGCGACGCCGAAGATCCCCAATTCCGCCAGCCGGGAGA
>DASTKA010000810.1:0-2760 GCA_035716165.1 Mycobacterium sp.
CCGGGCGATCACGCACCGAAGAGCAGCCAGTCCTGAGCGGTCACCAGACGCTCATGCTTGGCGGGAAACTCCCGACTTTTCACCGGGTGACGCAACCATGACCAGGCGATTCGCCCCATCCGTGTCCGAGGTAGTGGGTGAATATGCACAAGAATCTCTCCTGCGATTGGTCGTTCAACCGGGAAACCGGTGTGACCCCCATGTGAGCGGGCTCACAACGGGTTATTAGACACCTGCCGCCTGGCAAACAGTGGGAGACTCGCCGGGCAAAGCCGGTCGTGTTTCTGGTGTGACTGGTGTTACTACTGAAGCGGCACCGCGGTGGGCTTGACCGGCGCCGGCAGCGCGGTAGACCCCATCAGGAATCGGTCGGTCGCGGCCGCGGCGGCCCGGCCCTCAGCTATCGCCCAGACGATCAGTGACTGGCCACGACCCATGTCACCGGCAACGAAGACGCCTGGCACCGACGTCTCGAAATCGGTGCCGCGGGCGACATTGCCGCGCTCGGTGAGCTTCACCTCGAGGTCGGTGAGCAGGCCCTCCTTCTCGGGGCCGACGAATCCCATCGCCAGCAACACCAAGTCGGCCTCGAGTTCGAACTCCGAATCGTCCACCTTGACGAACTTGCCGTCTTTCATCGTCACCTCGTGCGCCTTGAGCGCCGTCACGCGACCGTCCTCGCCGACGAATTCCTCGGTGTTGACCGAGAAAATCCGCTCGCCGCCCTCTTCGTGCGCCGAGGACACGCGGTACATCAGCGGGTAGGTCGGCCACGGCGTGGACGGCGCGCGCGTCTCAGGCGGGCGCGGCATGATCTCGAACTGGTGGATGACCGTCGCCCCCTGGCGGTGGGCGGTGCCCAGGCAGTCGGCGCCGGTGTCACCACCACCGATGATGACGACCTTCTTGTCCTTGGCGGTGATCGGCGGCTCCCCGTCGGGGCCCAGCACGTCGTCGCCCTCCTGCACCCGGTTACCCCAGGGCAGATACTCCATCGCCTGGTGGATGCCGTCCAGCTCACGGCCGGGGATCGGCAGATCACGTCCCGCGGTGGCACCGCCCGCCAGCACCACGGCGTCGAAGTCGGCGCGCAGTTGCTCGGCGGTGATGTCGACTCCAACGTTGACCCCGGCCCGGAATTCGGTTCCCTCGGCCCGCATTTGGTCCAGCCTGCGGTCCAGGACACGCTTTTCCATCTTGAATTCCGGGATGCCGTAGCGCAGCAGTCCACCGATGCGGTCGGCCCGCTCGAACACGGTGACGGTGTGGCCGGCGCGGGTCAGCTGCTGGGCGGCGGCCAGACCCGCAGGCCCGGAACCGACCACGGCGACCTTCTTTCCGGTCTTCGTGTCCGGCGGCAGCGGCCGCACCCAGCCCTCGTCGAAGGCCTTGTCGATGATCTCCAGCTCGATCTGCTTGATCGTCACCGGATCCTGGTTGATCCCGAGCACACAGGCCGGCTCACAGGGCGCGGGGCACAGCCGCCCGGTGAAGTCCGGGAAGTTGTTGGTCGCGTGCAGCCGCTCGATGGCGTCACGCCACCGGTCCCTGCGCACCAGGTCGTTCCACTCCGGGATGAGGTTACCCAGCGGGCAACCGTTGTGGCAGAACGGAATACCGCAGTCCATGCAGCGGGTCGCCTGCTCGCGCAACGTCTCGTTGTCGAATTCTTCGTAGACCTCATGCCAGTCGCGCAACCGAATCGGCACAGGCCGGCGCTTCGGCAGTTCCCGATGCGTGTATTTCAGGAAGCCGCTCGGATCAGCCATGCGCGGCCGCCATGATCGCCTTGTCGACATCCACGCCGTCGCGTTCCGCTTCGGCGATGGCCTGCAACACCCGCTTGTAGTCCCGCGGCATCACCTTGGCGAAGTGCCGCTGATGTTGCGGCCAGTCGCCCAGAATGCGCTGGCCCACAGCGGAATCGGTGGCATCAACGTGTGCCTGAATCATGCCGTGCAACCACTCGTAGTCATCTTCATCCAAGCTCTCGAGCTCGACCATCTCCTCGTTGAGATTGCCTGGCAATTCGCCCTGCGGATCGTAAATGTAAGCCACGCCCCCGGACATGCCCGCCGCGAAGTTACGGCCGGTGCGACCGAGGACGACGACCTTGCCGCCGGTCATGTATTCGCAACCGTGATCGCCGACGCCCTCGACGACGGCGTGCGCCCCGGAGTTACGGACCGCGAACCGCTCGCCGACGACACCGCGCAGGTACGCCTCGCCGCTGGTCGCGCCGAACAGGATCACGTTGCCGCCGATGATGTTGTCCTCGGCGACGTAGTCCTGGGGCGCGTCGTCCGACGGCCGGACGACGATCCGCCCGCCGGACAGGCCCTTACCGACGTAGTCGTTGGCGTCACCGTAGACGCGCAGCGTGATACCCCGCGGCACGAACGCGCCGAAGCTGTTGCCCGCCGAGCCGTCGAAGGTGATGTCGATGGTTCCGTCCGGCAATCCTTGTCCGCCATAGGCTTTGGTGACCTCATGGCCGAGCATGGTGCCCACCGTGCGGTTGACGTTGCTGATGGTCGTGGAGAACCGGACCGGCTTTCCGGAGTCCAGCGCCTCGCGGCTCATCACGATCAGCTGCTGGTCCAGCGCCTTGTCCAGACCGTGGTCTTGGCGCGAGCTGCAGTACAGGTCCTGGTTCATGAACGCCGATTCCGGCTCGTGCAGAACCGGGGCCAGATCCAGCCGGTGCGCCTTCCAGTGGGCCCGTGCCAGCGTCATGTCCAACGAGTTCACCTGTCCGAC
>DASTKA010000811.1:0-2671 GCA_035716165.1 Mycobacterium sp.
GGGCTGTTCGCCCATTAAAGCGGCACGCGAGCTGGGTTTAGAACGTCGTGAGACAGTTCGGTCTCTATCCGCCGCGCGCGTCAGAAACTTGAGGAAACCTGTCCCTAGTACGAGAGGACCGGGACGGACGAACCTCTGGTATACCAGTTGTCCCACCAGGGGCACGGCTGGATAGCCACGTTCGGACAGGATAACCGCTGAAAGCATCTAAGCGGGAAACCTTCTCCAAGATCAGGTTTCTCACCCTTTTAGAGGGATAAGGCCCCCCGCAGACCACGGGTTCGATAGGCCAGACCTGGAAGCCCAGTAATGGGTGCAGGGAACTGGCACTAACCGGCCGAAAACTTACCAACACACAATCGCAACCACAGTCCATTTCACGGCAGCAATGCCGCGAAACGCCACACCCCCCACCAAACAAATTTAAATAGAGTTACGGCGGCCACAGCGACAGGGAAACGCCCGGTCCCATTCCGAACCCGGAAGCTAAGCCTGTCAGCGCCGATGATACTGCCCATACGGGTGGAAAAGTAGGACACCGCCGAACATACACAAAAACACCCCCGGCAACGGGGGTGTTTTTGCATTCGCAATAAATGCGGGAATCAATCGAACAACGTCAAATTCGCATTGACGGTCGTGCGGCTGCGCTCCAAGTCGAGAAGCTTTCGCTTCCGGTCGAGGCCGCCGCCGTACCCGGTGAGGCTGCCGTTTGCGCCGATGACCCGGTGACACGGGACGACGATCGCGATCGGATTGTGCCCGTTGGCCCACCCCACCGCGCGCGCGGAACCGGTGGCACCGATCTGGGTGGCGATTTGTCCGTACGAGCGCGTCTCCCCGTAGGGGATCGTCAGCAGCGCCTTCCAGACGCGTCGCTGAAACTCGGAGCCGAGCAGGTCGAAGTCGAAGTCGAAGTCGCTGCGTTCGCCGGCGAAATACGCGGTCAGTTGTTCGACGGCCGCACCGAACGCCCGAGGGTTCGACGACCAGCCCGTGCGACTCGGTTCATAGGTCTGGTCGACCATCCGTAGGTTCGTCAGCACCGAGTCGCGACCGGCCAGGGTCAGCGGTCCGATCGGGCTGTCGATGGTGCGGTACTCGATCACGCGACCTCCTGTGGCGGCCAATGGTTTACCGGATGCTCGAGAGTGCTCCAAAGGTATTGGGTGGCATAGGAACGCCAGGGGCGCCACCGAGCACTGCGCGCGACGAGGGACCGTTCGTCGGACGGCAAGCCCAGTTGTTCGGCGGCCAGGCGCAAGCCCAAATCGCTGGCCGGAAACGCGTCGGGATCGCCGAGGCCGCGCATCGCAATGACTTCAGCGGTCCAGGGGCCCACGCCGGGCAGCGCGAGCAATTGCGTTCGGGCACTGTGCCAGTCGCACCCGGCGCCGAGCACGACACTTCCGTCGGCGAGGCCGGCGAGCAGAGCGCTCAGCGTGCGTTGCCGGGCTTTCGGCACCGCCAAATGGACGGGGTCGATCTCTGCCAGTTCCTCAACGGATGGGAAGGTGTGGGTCAGCGTTGCCTCTGGGTCGTTGATCGACTGACCGTAGGCGGCCACCAGGCGTCCCGCATGGGTGCTCGCCGCCCTGGTGGACACCTGTTGCCCCAGCACCGCGCGCACCGCGAGTTCCGCCTCGTCGACCGTGCGCGGAATCCGCTGCCCGGGCGCCTTGGCTACCACGGCGCAGAACTCCGCGTCCCCGCTCAGCGCTTCGTCCACCGCTTCCGGGTCAGCATCGAGGTCGAGCAGCCGCCGGCAGCGCGCGATGGCCGTCGTCAAATCGCGGAAGTCGTCGAGCACAAGCACGCAGCGGACGTAATCGACCGCGGGCGCCAAAGAGACGATCGCGTTGCCGAACGGCAGGCGCAGAGTGCGCCGGTAGGTGCCATCACGGACCTCCTCGCAACCGGGCACCGTGGAGGCCGCAAGATGACCGAAGACACCGGCATATGCGAAAGGCGTGCGTACCGGGAGCCGAAGACACACGGTGCCAGGCGAATTCGGGGCCGATGCGGAGCGCATCGCCGCGCGCTTGCGCAGTCCGCTCGGTGTGTTCTCGAACACCGAGCGCACGGTGTCGTTGAACTGGCGGATGCTCGAAAAGCCGGCGGCGAAGGCGACGTCGCCGAACGGCAGGTCCGTCGTCTCGATCAGCACTCGGGCCGTTTGCGCCCGTTGTGCCCGGGCCAGCGCGAGCGGACCGGCCCCAACCTCGGCCTGCAGGAGCCGCTCCAGCTGCCGCGTGGTGTATCCGAGTTGCGCGGCCAGGCCGCCGACACCCACACGGTCCACCGTGCCGTCGGCGATCAGCCGCATCGTCCGGGCCACGATGTCACCCCGCACGTTCCACTCCGGAGACCCCGGGGACGCGTCGGGACGGCACCGCTTGCACGCGCGGAAGCCGGCGCGCTGCGCGGCGGCCGCCGTCGGATAAAACCGCACGTTACGGGCGAAGGGTGGCCGCACCGGGCAGCTGGGCCGGCAATAGATCCGGGTGGTCAGCACCGCGGTGACGAACCAGCCGTCGAACCGGGCGTCCTTGGACTGGACCGCGCGGTAGCAGCGTTCGAAATCGTCGTGCACGGTTACAGACTTACACCCGCCCACCGACAACACTGGCGGAAAAACGACATCGTCGTGGGGTGCACCCAGAACGACCCG
>DASTKA010000812.1:0-3621 GCA_035716165.1 Mycobacterium sp.
ACCAAGCGCGGTCGGGCCGCGCAAACTGCGCCTGCCCCTCAGCGGCGGCAGACCGGGACACCGGCGGCCCGGCGACGCGACTTACCCTGGCGTCGGTGACAGAATCAGTATTGACACACAACGGCACCGAGCGCTGATTCCCGATTGGCACTCACGGAGGAAGACACCGAAGTGAACTTCGACAGCAGCCACGGCCGACCCAGCGCCGGAGCCTTTCGCGCACCCAACTCGGCCGCCGGACCCTCCGGAGACGCCGCACCGACCGAGCGGCTCACCAGTCTCGGACAGCCGGGCGGCGCTCGGATCGCCGGCCAGCCCGCGGCGGGCCAGCCGAGCCGCACCCAGCGGACACGTCGCACCGTCGACCTGTCCGCGGCCACTCACCGGGCCCTCGACATCTGGCAGCGTGAAGCGGCCGACCGGCTCGGAGTCGCCCGGGTAACCGGGCAAGAGGTCATCACCGCGCTCATCGACCAACTTCTGGTCGACCCGAAACTCACGGCGCAGATCACCCGCGCCATCAAGGACCGCCGCTGACTCGGCTAGCCCGAACGGGCTAGTCGACGTCCATCTCGCGCAACTCGCGCTTGAGGATCTTGCCCGTGGGATTGCGCGGCAGTTCGTCGAGGAAGACCACCTCACGCGGCACCTTGTACTTGGCCAACTGATCCTTCACGTGCTTCTTGAGGGTGTCCTCGTCGACGTCGGAGCCATCCTTCTTGACCACGAAGGCGCGTAGGCGGTGACCCCACTCCTTGTCTTCGACACCGATCGCCGTGGCCTCCACCACGTCGGGATGCCCGCTGAGGCAGTCCTCGACTTCCGCGGGGAAGACGTTCTCGCCGCCCGAAACGATCATCTCGTCGTCGCGGCCGCTGATAAACAGCAGGTTGTTCTCGTCGAAGTAGCCGACATCGCCTGAGGACAACAGCCCGTCGATGATCTGCTTCTTGCCGCCTCCGGTGTAGCCCTCGAATGGGAAGGCGTTGCCGACGAAGATGCGGCCGACTTCGCCTTGGGGCAGCTCCTTGCCGTTTTCGTCATAGATCTTGATCTTGACGCCTTTCACGACCGGTCCCGCAGTCGACGGGTTGTGCTTCAGGTGCTTGGGTTCGGCGATGGTGGCGAACGCGATCTCCGTCGACCCGTACATGTTGTAGATGACGTCCCCGAGCTCCTTGAGACCCCTCTCCGCCACGTCCGCGTTCAACGCGGAGCCGGAGACGAACACGATTCGCAGGCAAGACAAATCGGGCTTCTCGTCCATTTTTTCCAGGGCTTCCAGCATCCGGGACAGCATCACCGGGACGACGACGATTGCGGTCGTCTTGTACTTCGCGATGTCCGTCAACACGACGTCAGGCTTGAACTTCCGGTGCAGCACCAAGGTCGAGCCCAGGAACGCTCCTATGGTGGCGTGCAGAAAGCCCAAGGCATGGAACATCGGCGCGGGAAGCGCCGTCACCTCGCCGGCCTTGAACGGGACATGCGACAAGATGCCGCCGATCGGTGCGAGGGTCGGCGGGGTGCTGCGGTTCGCACCCTTTGGCGTGCCGGTGGTGCCGCTGGTCAGGATGATGATCGACGAATGCTTATCCGCCTTGGGTGCGGGCTTCCCGCTGCTGCGTTCGATCAGGTCGGCAAGTGTCTCGTCTTTGCTTCCCGACTTCTTATCGGAGTCGGGGTTGGTGCCCAGCGCCCGCAGCTTGCCCAGTGGCGGGTCGGCCTTGCTCACGTCCTCGCAGTATTCGTCGTCGTAGATGATCAGTTTGGCGTCCTCGCGCTCAGACACCTCCTTGATCTGTGGCCCGGAGAACGAGCTGTTCAGCAGGATGATGCGAGCACCGACTCGGGCGCACCCGAACTCGGCGATGGAAAACCAGCGGCTGTTGCGGGCCAGGATCGCGACGCCGTCGCCGCCTTTGACGCCCTTGTCCAGCAGGCCGTGGGCAACCGCATTGGCGGCTTCGTCGAGCTCCTTCCAGGTCAATTCGCCGTCATCGTCGATGATGGCCACCTTGTCCGGGGTGCGCCGGGCATGCAGGGCGGGAAGCATCCCGATTTCGCCCCATTTGCGGATGTCGCCAACCATCGCGGCAAGGTTCTGGGGAGGCTCGAGCGGGAAGCCACCGGCTTCGAGAATTTTGCGGACATAGTGCAGCTCCGCCAGCCCGCGCTCCGCATATTGCTGAACCTTGGAAACCGCCTGCTTGGGCAGGCCGATCAAATTAGGCATGGCTCCCACCCTATGTGACGTCCGTCGCATTACGAGGGGTAAGTACCCACCGACTTACGATGATGAACATGGGTCCGGTTTCGCTGGAGGTGGCCGGGCGCGAGGTCACCATCACCCATCCGGACAAGGTGGTGTTCCCCCGCACGAGCGCCGACGAAACCTCGACCGGCCCCTACACCAAGCTCGACCTGGTCCGCTATTACCTGTCGGTGGCCGAGGGCGCGCTGCGCGGTGTGGCCGGCCGCCCGATGATCCTGAAGCGATTCGTCAAGGGCATCACCGAAGAAGCGGTCTTCCAGAAACGCGCGCCGGCCAAACGGCCGGACTGGATCGACGTTGCCGAATTGCGCTATGCCCGAGGTACTTCCGCCGCCGAGGCGGTTATCCACGACGCGGCGGGCCTGGCCTGGGCGATCAACCTGGGCTGCGTCGATCTCAACCCGCATCCGGTGCTGGCCGACGACCTCGATCACCCCGACGAACTGCGGGTCGACCTGGATCCGATGCCCGGGGTCTCCTGGCAGCGCATCGTGGACGTCGCGCTGGTGGCTCGCGAGGTGCTCGAGGACTACGGCCTCACCGCGTGGCCGAAGACGTCGGGATCGCGCGGCTTTCACATCTATACCCGCATCGCGCCGCGCTGGGGGTTTCGCCAGGTGCGGCTGGCCGCGCAGACCGTCGCCCGCGAAGTCGAGCGGCGCGTGCCCGAGGCGGCGACCAGTCGCTGGTGGAAGGAAGAACGCGAAGGGGTGTTCGTCGACTTCAACCAGAACGCGAAGGACCGCACGGTCGCATCGGCGTACTCGGTGCGGGCGACTCCGGACGCCCGGGTCTCGACACCGCTGCTGTGGGAGGAGGTCGCCGGCTGCCGCCCCGAGGCGTTCACCATCGACAGCGTGCCCGCCCGGTTCGCCGAGATGGGTGACCCCTGGGCCGCCATGGACGACGCGGTCGGCGAGCTCGATCGGCTGCTGGTGCTGGCCGAGGAGATGGGGCCGCCCGAACGCGCGCCGAAAGGGTCGGGAAAGCGCCCCGACGGCAGGCGGCAATCCGCGATGCCGCTGATCGAGATCGCCCGCGCCAAGACCAAGGACGAGGCGATGGCGGCGCTGGACGTCTGGCGTGATCGCTACCCCGCGGTGGCCGACCGGCTAGAGCCGGTCGACGTCCTGGTCGACGGGATGCGCGGGCCCAGTTCGATCTGGTACCGGATCCGGATCAACCTGCAGCACGTGCCGGAGGACCAACGGCCACCCCAGGAAGAGCTGATCGCCGACTACAGCCCCTGGGAGGGATACGGCGGACGGCAGCAGCCGTCGAGCGGACGCTAGATGCCGACCCGTGTGATCGCGTTGTGTTTACGCAGGTAGCAGTACCAAGTGACG
>DASTKA010000813.1:0-2369 GCA_035716165.1 Mycobacterium sp.
AATGTTTAGTTCTAAGACTGCATGGGGCTTTGGTAAATGATTGACCGGGGTGGTGGTGCTGCTGTCTCGCGGGGTACTCGCTCCGCGAGATGCACCAGCATGACTCGTAGTGGCGACCGAGGGTGACGACGTGATCCCGGAGTGCCGCCATCATGTACTTTTAGGGTGTTGCGAGAGCCGGGGCTGTCGTTGCTGGTCGTCGATCTGAGTTGGCGGCCACTACCGTACCCGCGCGACCACGACAGCAAGCTCATGAATTCAACGAGGCATCGTTGCCTGCCCTAGATTGCGGCCACGCTCCGTGGCTCGTCGTCAGCGAAGCAGGTCATCGGCACCCGGCGCCTGGACAGCAGTGACTCCATGGCGTCGCCTGCCACGGGGCGCGAGAACAGGAAACCCTGCGCTCGGTGACATCCATGCTCTATCAAAGTATGTGCGGCAGCCGGCGTCTCAACGCCTTCAGCGACCAGTTGCAGGCCGAAGGCCTCAGCGAGCCCGATGATGGCGCGGACGATGGCCAGGTCTCTGGTGTTGGTGCCCAAGTCGCGAACGAAGCCGGTGTCGATCTTGAGCATGTCGACTGGGAGGGACTTCAGGTGCGACAGCACCGCATAGCCGGTGCCGAAGTCGTCACTCGCGATCTGGACTCCGACTTCCTTGAGCTCCGAGAGGGTTCTGCGAGTGGTTTCGATGTCGTGCACCACGGCCCGCTCGGTGATCTCGAGGCATACCGATCCGCCGTCGATGCCGAACTCCTCGATGGTCTCGGCAACACTCCGGACGAAGCCGCGGGTAATCAATTGAACGGGCGACACATTGATGCGCACTATCGCGTCTTTTCCCACCCCGTTGGATCGCCACCGGCTCAATTCGGCGCAGGCGCTTCGCATCACCCATCGGCCCAACTCTGCGGCGAGGTTGGTCGATTCGGCTACGCCGATGAACGAATCCGGTAGCAGGAGACCTCGCGTCGGGTGTCGCCAACGGACCAGCGCCTCGGCCCCCAGGATCGCACGAGTCAGCAAGTCCACTTCAGGTAAGTAATGCAGCAGCAGAGCGTCGCTGTCGATGCCCGCTTGCAGATGAAGTTCGATATCTTTGCGGAAGACGACGTTGCGGGAGATGTCATTGGTGCACACTGCGACCTGGTTGCCGCCCGCGCGCTTGGCCGTAAGGGCCGCCTCGTCGGCACGACGGAGTACATCCGCGGCGTTGTCGCGTCCCGGCCTGCCCACCGCCATCCCGATGCTGACGGAGGGAGTGATCACATCGTCGCCGATCTTCACGGGACCGCGCAACGTCGTCTGAAGCCGGTGCGCGACTGATTCCGCCACCCCAGTTAGCATCGCCCGATCCGGAAAGACCAGGAACTCGTCCCCGCCGATCCGACCGATGGTGCCCAGCCCTCCCATGCTCGCCTGAAGCCGTTCGGCGAATACCCGAAGGTAAAAATCACCGGCGGCGTGGCCAAAGTAATCATTGATCGACTTCAGTCGATCGAGGTCGAGATACAAGACCGCGACGGGTCCGGGGCGTCCCGCCGCGAGTCTTTCGGAAAGCAGCGCAACAATCGATCGACGATTGTGCAGATCGGTCAAATCGTCATGCTCCGCCAGGTAGCGAAGCCTTTCTTCGGCGGCAATGCGGGCCTGGAGCTGTGCAAACAAAGTGGCAATCGCCCCGAGCGTGCCCACCTCCTCCCGCTTCCACTTCCTGCCACGAACGTTAATGAAGCCAAGCACACCGGTGGTCACCCCCAATGAAACCAGCGGTGCAACGGCCATCGAGGGCGTCGCGACGCGCCTTCTCGTGATCTGCCGTTCGAAAGCCTTGTATGCATACATCGTCGAGGCCGACGGCCGAATCACAATCGGTTCTGTGGGCTGAACCACAAGCGGTACCTTGCCATGCGCACACGGGGCGAACACGTCGTCGGCGCTGGTGAAGTCGACAATCGGCACGAGCTCAGCCTGTGGACGGTTGGGTCGCGGCGGCCACTCCGCGATTAATCTCGAGGCCCCGATGGTCTGGTCATTGTGGCGTAAGAAGCCGGTGTCCGCCTCGAACAGCTGGACGACCCTTGCCAGTACCTGTTCGCTCACAGCGGCAGCCGTGGATGCGTTAGCCTCCATCAGTTGGGCGGCAACGGAGGTGACGAACTCTAGGTCGCGCTGCACAGTGACTCGATTGCCGCGAAGCGGACGATCCCAACCGGTTCAAAGGCGCCACCAGAGAATCCCGTCCACGCCCGCCCGGTCGTACCCGGTGTCTCGGTCATCGTTGGACTCCTCCAACATCCAGGTGGTTGCCGTTGTTCGCGGGACGCGGACACCAACCATTTTTACCCCGGTAGCAAACGCGAGTGTCAA
>DASTKA010000814.1:0-6208 GCA_035716165.1 Mycobacterium sp.
CCCGGCTCCTAAGCTAAGCGATTCGGTATCGAATGTGCAACAGTTTTTTGGTACACGCGTACCTTTCCAGGTGACGTTGATCGAACGGCCGTGATTTGCTGGCGGTTCCTCGCAAAACGTGCAGGATAGCGTGCACGGTAGTTTGCTGCGTATATAACGTTTACGTTGAAAATTCGTTGGCGAAAAACGCTAGGGGCCCTCGACTCCGAAGAGCCGGCTCCCCTCCGCGATTCGACCCACCCCTGACCTGCGATTATGCAACAGCGCATCATCCGCCCTAGCAGTCGGCTGAGCGTTTGAGAGAGTTTGCCTGGGCCTCCGATGTGTTTGCTCGAGGTTAGGCCTACTTGCAGAGCTGGATGAAGCCGAACGGGCCGCTGACACAGCCGGAGCCGCCCAACAGCCACTTGCCGGGGTACCAGCCCCCGTAATAGCCATTGTCTGCGACACCACCACCGTTGCCCTGGTAGCCGCCACAGTAATTATTGTCGGGTCCGCAGCCGGGATCGGCCGATGCCACTGGCGCGCTCAGCAGCGCCGTGCTCACGATCATCACAACAGCCGGAAGTCTTTTCATCACGCACCTCTGTGATTCACCTTCCGCTCTAGGCTAGTTCTTCGACGAAGCCGGTGGCCAGCGTTTGAGTAGCCGCTCAACATATTTCGCGATGACGTCGACCTCGAGGTTGACCTGCGTCCCGATTGGAGCGCGGCCCAGCGTGGTGAGCTCACGAGTGGTGGGGATCAGCGAGACCTCGAACCAGTCGCCCGGGTCGCTGCCCAGAGCCGAAACCGTCAGCGAAATGCCGTCGACGGTGATCGATCCCTTCTCCACGACGTAGCGGGCCACCTCGGCGGGCATCTCGATCCGCACCACTTCCCAGTGCTCCGACGGTGTCCTGGCCACGATGCGCCCAGTCCCGTCGACATGCCCCTGCACGATGTGCCCGCCCAGCCGGCTGTTGACGGCGGCGGCACGCTCCAGGTTCACCCGGCTGCCGACCTGCAAATCGCCCAAATTGGACCGGTTGAGCGACTCGGCCATCACGTCGGCGGTGAACTGGCCGCCGGGCAGCAGCTCGGCGACCGTCAGGCACACGCCGTTGACCGCGATCGAATCGCCGTGGCCCGCGTCGGCGGTCACGACGGCGCCGCGGATGGTCAGCCGCGCGGAGTCGGAAAGGACGTCGCGAGCCGTCACCTCGCCGAGCTCCTCGACAATCCCGGTAAACATCCTCTTAGGCTAATTGGCCCCGCAGCAGGATGATGATCAGGGCAAACACCGGGGCGTGGGCGACATTGGGACCCCGCGTGCGTCAGGGCGGTCACCAGCACCCTCTACGATGCACAGTATGCAGACCCGCCGCCGTGTATCGGCCGTCATCGCATCCCTGACCCTCGCCACCGCCTTGATCGCCGGCTGTTCGTCGGGCTCGAAACAGAGCAGCGCGCCGCTTCCCGACGCCACGACGCTGGTCAAGCAGTCGGCGGACACCACCAAGAACGTGAAGAGCGCGCACATCGTGCTGAGCGTTCAGGGCAAGATTCAAGGGTTACCGCTCAAGACCCTGACCGGTGACCTCGCCACGGCACCGGCCACCGCCGCGTCGGGCAACGCCTCGATCACCCTGGGCGGGTCGGACATCGACGCCCAATTCGTGGTGCTCGACGGAACCCTGTACGCCGCGCTCACCCCGAACAAGTGGAGCGACTTCGGGAAGGCCTCCGACATCTATGACGTTTCGGTGCTGCTGAACCCGGACACCGGGCTGGGCAACGCCCTGGCGAACTTCAGCAATGCCAAGGCCGAGGGCCGCGACAACATCAACGGGCAGAACACCGTTCGCATCAGCGGAAACATCTCGGCGGACGCGGTGAACAAGATCGTGCCGCAGTTCAACGCGACGCAGCCGGTGCCGAGCACGGTGTGGATTCAGGAGACCGGTGACCACCAGCTGGTCCAGGCCAACCTGCAGAAGAGCCCGGGCAACACCGCCCAGATCACCCTGTCCAACTGGGGCGAGCAGGTCCAGGTCACCAAGCCCCCGGTGAGCCAGTGACCGCAGAGGCCGCAGCACAAGCGGGGCACCAAACCGGACGCCGCGTAGCGATCAGCGCGGGTAGCCTCGCTGTCCTGCTGGGCGCCCTGGACGCCTATGTCGTCGTGACGATCATGCGCGACATCATGAGCGACGTCCACATCCCCATCAACCAGCTGCAGCGCATCACCTGGATCATCACGATGTACCTGCTGGGCTACATCGCCGCCATGCCGCTGCTGGGCCGCGCCTCCGACCGGTTCGGCCGCAAGCTGGTGCTGCAGGTCAGCCTGGCGCTGTTCATGGTCGGCTCGGTGGTCACCGCGCTGGCCGGTCACTGGGGTGATTTCCACCTGCTGGTCGGTGGCCGCACCATCCAGGGTGTGGCCAGTGGCGCGCTGCTGCCGGTCACCCTCGCGCTGGGCGCCGATTTGTGGGCGCAGCGCAACCGCGCCGGCGTGCTCGGCGGCATCGGCGCCGCACAGGAGCTCGGCAGCGTGCTGGGCCCGCTGTACGGGATTTTCATCGTCTTCTTGTTCCACGACTGGCGCTACGTGTTCTGGATCAACGTCCCGCTGACCCTCATCGCGATGGTGATGATCCAGTTCAGCCTGCCGTCGCACCAACGGGTCGAGGAGCCCGAAAGGGTCGACCTGGTCGGTGGGGTGTTGCTGGCCGTGGCCCTGGGCCTCGCGGTAATCGGTCTGTACAACCCGCAACCCGACGGCAAGCAGATTCTGCCGAGCTACGGGTTGCCGCTGGTCATCGGTGCGGTCGTGGTGGCGGTGCTGTTCCTGCTCTGGGAGCGCTTCGCGCGCACTCGGCTGATCGAACCGGCCGGCGTGCACTTCCGCCCGTTCCTGGCCGCGCTGGGCGCCTCGTTGTTCGCCGGTGCCGCGCTGATGGTGACGCTGGTGGACGTGGAGCTGTTCGGCCAGGGTGTGCTCGGAGAGGACCAGGCCCAGGCCGCCGGGCTGTTGCTGTGGTTCCTGATCGCGCTGCCGATCGGGGCGGTGCTCGGTGGCTGGATCGCCACCCGGATCGGTGACCGGATCATGACTTTCGTCGGGCTGCTGATCGCGGCCTACGGGTACTGGCTCATTCATTTCTGGCGCCAGGACGTGATGAGCCAGAAACACAACATCTTCGGGGTGTTCAGCGTGCCCGTGCTGCACGCCGACCTGCTGGTGGCCGGCATCGGCCTCGGCCTGGTGATCGGGCCGCTCACCTCCGCCGCGCTGCGTGTGGTGCCGTCCGCCCAACACGGCATCGCCTCGGCGGCGGTCGTAGTGGCCCGGATGACGGGCATGCTCATCGGTGTGGCCGCGCTCAGCGCGTGGGGCCTTTACCGGTTCAACCAGATCGTGGCGAGCCTGTCCGCCGCCATCCCCGCCAACGCCACCCTGATGGAGCGCATCGCCGCCCAGGGCAGCATGTACCTCAAGGCCTTCGCCCAGATGTACGGCGACATCTTCTCGGCCACCGTCGTGATCTGCATCGCGGGTGCGCTGCTGGGTCTGTTGATCGGCGGCCGCAAGGAGCACGCCGACGAGCCGGAAGTCCCCGAGCCGCAGGCGGTCTCGCTGGGTGAGCGCTAGCCGCCGCGCGGCACCAGGCTGAGCACCAGGTCGGGTCCGACCCGGTCGATGCCGTCGAAGTGCCAGCGCAGCGCCCGCGCGATCGTGGACACCCCCACGTCGTCGACCGCCGTGACGGGACCGCCCAGCAGGGTCGGCGCGACGTAGGCCAGGATCCGGTTCACCACCCCGGCCCGCAGAAAGGCGCCCGCCAGGGTCGGGCCGCCTTCCAGCAGCACGTCGGTGCGGTCGGCGACGGCCTTGAGCACCTCCATGGGGTCGTGCGTGCGGATCAACATGGTCCGCGAGTCGTCGTTGAGAACCTTTGCCTCCGAGGGTATTTCACGCATACCCACGACCACGCGCAGCGGTTGCCGGTCGGCCAGTGAGCCGTCGGGCAACCGGGCCGTCAACGCCGGATCGTCGGCCAGCACGGTGCCGGTTCCCACCACGATCGCGTCGGCGGCGGCGCGGCGACGATGGAGATCCAGCCGCGAGGCCTCGCTGGAGATCCATTGGCTGGAGCCGTCCGCGGCCGCGCTGCGGCCATCGACGCTGCTGGCGTACTTCCAGGTCAGGTGCGGCAGCCCGGTCCGTTGTTTGTGCAGCCACTCCCGCAGCGGGCCCCCGGTCACCTCGTCGGCCAGAACGCCGGAGCGCACGGCCACGCCCGCGTCCTCGAGCCGGGCCGCGCCACCCGCGGCTTCTGGGTTCGGGTCGGCGACGGCGTACACCACCGTGCCCACCTTCGCGTCCAGCAGGGCGTTCACGCAGGGCGGGGTTTTGCCGTAGTGGTTGCATGGCTCCAGGGTGACCACGACGGTCCCGCCGGCCGCCAAGTCGCCGGCCCGCCGCAGCGCCAGGATTTCGGCGTGATCACCACCGGCCGGTTCGGTGGCGCCGACGCCGACCACCTCACCGCCGGCGTCCAGGATGACCGCCCCCACCGGCGGGTTCGGGTACGTCGCCCCCTTGACATGATTGGACTGGTCGATCGCCAAACGCATTGCGGCGTCAAGGCTTTCGTCCGCCGGAGGCGTCATCGACGCAGGTGCGGGGATGCGCCGGCGGCCTGTCGCCGCAATGCGTCTATCGCGGCCGGCGGGTCATCGGCGCCGTAGACGGCCGACCCGGCGACGAAGCAATCGACGCCGGCTTCGGCGGCCTGCTCGATGGTGTCCGCGTTGATGCCGCCGTCGATCTCGACGAGGATCGTCAACTCCCCCGCCTCGATGAGCTTGCGCGCGGTGCGCACCTTGCTCAGCACCTCGGGGATGAAGCTCTGGCCACCGAAACCGGGCTCCACCGACATGATGAGCAGGGTGTCGAACTGCGGCAGGATTTCCAGGTAGGGCTCCAGCGGGGTTCCCGGCTTCACGCTGATCCCCGCCTTGGCCCCGGCGGCGCGGATGTCGCGGGCCACGCCGATCGGATTCTGGGTGGCCTCGGCGTGGAAGGTGACGTTGTACGCGCCCGCCTCGGCGTAGGGAGGCGCCCAGCGGTCGGGGTCCTCGATCATCAGATGGCAGTCCATCGGAATGGTGGTGGCGGTTAGCAGGCTCTCCACCACTGGCAGCCCGATGGTCAGATTGGGCACGAAGTGGTTGTCCATCACGTCGACGTGCAACCAGTCGGCGCCGGTCACGGCGGCGGCTTCGTCGGCGAGCCGGGAGAAGTCAGCGGAAAGGATCGACGGCGCGATCAGTGGCCCCTGTAACGGTTCGGTGTTGCGAGGCATGAGCGCCAGACTACTGAGCCGCGCGGCCGGCTTCACATTCGGCGCAGCGCGGCCGCGGCAGTGTGCATCGTGTCGCGTCCCCGCTACCCCGCTTCGCGGCGCAGCGCGGCCGCGGCAGTGTCCCTCGTGTCGCGTCCCCGCTACCCCGCTTGGCGGCGCAGCGCGGCCGCGAACATGGCGTCGGTGCCGTGCCGGTGCGGCCAGAGCTGGACGTGCGGCCCATCACCCAAATCCGCGGCGGGCGCGAACAACGGCCGGGTGTCCAGCGCGGTCACCGGGTGGCGGCGCAGCGCGTCGGCGACGACACCGACGGTCTCGGCCAGGTGCGCCGAGCAGGTGGCGTAGAGCACCACGCCGCCGGGCCGGGTCAGCGCGATCGCGGCGCCCAGCAGCTCGCGTTGGAGCTTGGTGAGCGCGGGGACGTCGCCGGGCTGACGCCGCCACCGGGCCTCCGGCCGCCGCCGCAGCGCGCCGAGCCCGGTGCAGGGGGCATCGACGAGCACCCGGTCGAAGGTCGGCGCCAGATCGGTATGCCGCCCGTCGACGCGCAGCACGTCGACCGGCAGACCGCGGGTGTTCTCGACGACCAGGTCGGCGCGGCGCGGCGCCGGCTCCACCGCGGTGAGCCGGAATCCCGACTCCGAGTGCTGTTGCGCCCCCAGGGAGGCCAGCAGCGCCGTCTTACCGCCGGGGCCGGCGCACAGGTCGAGCCACCGGCCACTGTCGCCGTCGACCGGGGCCAGCGTCAGCGCCCGGGCCACCAGCTGACTGCCCTCGTCCTGGACCAGCGCGACGCCGTCGCGCACCGGCGCCAGCCGCCCGGGATCGCCACCGGCCAGGTACACCGCGTACGG
>DASTKA010000815.1:0-4970 GCA_035716165.1 Mycobacterium sp.
GCCGATACCGGGCGACCTGGCCGCCGGACGTGGTGACGACGAATTCGCCGGGCCCACTGGCCGCGACGCCGCGCAGGAACCCGGGATAGCCGGGGCTGAACAGCATTCCGGCGGTGTGCAGGGACCCATCGGGCAGGGCGAGGTAGAAGTACGTGCCGTCGGCGATGTAGAGCCGCCCATCGTGGCCCACCGCCAGGTCCATCGGCCAGTTGAGACCACCCGACAGCACGGAACGCGGTGTGCCGTCTGGCGATATCTCGGTGATCTCGCCGGTGAAGTTGGACACGAACAGCCGGTCCCCGACGAAGGTGCAGTTGTCCAGCCCCGGATTCAACTGGGCGAGCAGGCGTTGTTCGCCACTGCGCGGATCGATGCGCAACACCTGTCCGCTGGCCACCTGCGTGGAGACGATGTGACCCTGTGCATCGAACTTCACCGAATCGGGCACACCGAGACCCATTGCCACGCATTGCGGTTCACCCCCGTCGGGGTCGATGCGCCAGATCTCGTTGGCACCCATCACCGGGAAATACAGCAGGCCGTCCGGGCCGACCTCCATCGCGTTCGGCGAGGGTACGTTCTCCAAGAGCACCCGGGGCGGTCCGCCCGCCAGGTCGAATTCCAGCAGCCGCCCGCCCTCCCGGCATTCGCCGATGAACAACCGGCCCTGATGAAACGTGATGCCGTTGGCCGACGGCACATCGTCGCGCAACACCCGCGTCCGGCCGCTGGTGTCGCGCACGCTGACCCGGCCGTCCATCACCTCGGTCGCATACAGATTGCCGCCGGCGTCGAACGCGACGTCGTCGGGCGCGACGATGTCGCCGCCCTTGGGGCTGGCGGTCACCAATTCCCCGGTGCGGTGATCGAGCGCGCTGATCTGGCTGCCGGTCACCTGGGCGATGTAGATGCGACCGTCCGGGCCGGTGCGCAGACCATTCGCCCCGAACAGCCGGCTGGGGGCGGTGACCCGTTCGAGCTCCCAACCCTCGGCGACGTCGATGGGATGTGACAGCGCATACCGCGAGGGCAGCGTTGAGATGGCCCTTGGGGTGGACATGCTCGCCGAGGTCCTTCCGTCAGCCGTTTGGGCTGGACGCTATCAACTCCGTGTAGTCCAGACAATAGCCGCCGATGCGTGCCGAACCGGCCTTGACAGCGAAGTCCACCGATCGGAATAGTGTTCTCCAACGGGCAGAATGGCATATTTTGTCCGGACAAATGGGAAATGGGGCCCGCTGCCGGACGCGACGCGATGGCGGCAGGGGAAAGCAGGTCATGGCCGATCACGAGGATCTTCTGGGGATCGCCGGCCGCGTCGTGGTGGTGTCCGGCGCCGGCGGGGGCGGCATCGGCACGACCGTCACCGCCATGACCGCCCGGGCCGGCGCCACCGTGATAGCGGTGAGCCGCTCGAAGGAGAACCTCGACGAGCACATCGCCCCGCTGGCGGCCCACGGGCTGCCCGTGGTGCCGGTCGCGGCCGACGCGTCGACGGACGACGGCATCGCCGCGGTGCTCGACCACGCGCGCCGCGCCGACGGCGACCTGTACGGGCTGGTCAATGTCGCCGGCGGCGCCGAGCCGTCGACGTGGATGCCATCCACCCGGGTGGCCCGCGGCGACTGGCGCAAGATTTTCACCGACAATCTCGAGACGGCCTTCTTCATGAGCCAGGCCGTGGCGGCCGAACTCGTCGCGCAGAAACGGCAGGGGTCGATTGTGTCGATCTCCTCGATCAGCGGCATGAACACCGCGCCGTTTCACATCGCCTACGGCACGGCCAAGGCCGCGATCGTGGCGATGACCCGCACGATGGCCGTCGAGTTGGCGCAGGCGGGAATCCGGGTCAACGCCGTGGCGCCCGGCGTTACCGAGACGGCGGCCTCGCGCACCTACGTCGATGACGACCCCGACCGCGACCGGCGGGCGATCGCGATGGGCAGGCGGGGGCGGCCCGAGGAGCAGGCCGGCGCGATTCTGTTTCTGCTCTCGGAGATGTCGAGCTACATCACCGGCCAGACGCTGCTCGTCGACGGCGGGCTGGACCTCAAATGGAGCCATCTCGACGCCGACAACACCTCGCTTTTTCTCAAAGACGAATCCTTCCGCGCGGCGATCAGGAGGATGTGATGACCGACCTGGCCAAAGGCGTGAATTCCGAACCGGCCGAGGAACTCTCGAAGCCGATGACGATCGGGGTCGAGGCATACATTTCGGAGGACTATGCCCGCGCCGAGCGCGACAGGCTGTGGCGCAAGGTCTGGCAGCAGGTCGGTCGCGTCGAGGAGTTGCCCGATGTGGGCAGTTACCTGACCTACGACATTCTCGACGACTCGATCCTCGTGGTGCGCACCGGCGAGCGGGAATTCCACGCACACCACAACGTCTGCATGCACCGCGGCCGGCGGCTGATCGACACGCCCGAGGGCGCCAAAAA
This sequence comes from Mycobacterium sp., assembly GCA_035716165.1. Lineage (GTDB taxonomy): Bacteria > Actinomycetota > Actinomycetes > Mycobacteriales > Mycobacteriaceae > Mycobacterium. The sequence goes on from DASTKA010000815.1 coordinate 2,441, forward strand.
TGCCTGCGCCCGCACCCGAAAGTCGTTTGTCTGCGGCTTTCACGGCTGGACCTATGGCCTCGACGGCGCGTGCACCCATATCCGCGAACAACAGGACTGGCAGGACGCTCTCACGCCAGACAACACCCACCTTCGACCCGTCCGGGTCGATACCTGGGGCGGCTGGCTGTGGATCAACATGGACCCCGACTGTGAGCCGCTCGCCGACTTCTTGTTCCCGGCCGCCAAAATTCTCGACCCCTTCGGCCTGGAGAACATGCGCTACAAATGGCGCAGGTGGCTCGCGTTCGACTGCAACTGGAAGGTCGCACTGGAGGCCTTCAACGAGACCTACCACGTCTACACCACGCATCCCGAGTTCAACAGGTTCGGTGAGTTCAAGGGATGGGCGAAAGCCCAAGGCAAGCACAGTCACATCGGCTACGACGCTCCGGAGGACATGGAGGCCACCAAGTCCAAGATCCGCCTCGGCATCGGCGCCGATCCTCGTGTGTCGACCGCGGAGATGCAGGTGTACACGATGGAGGAAACCAACGCCACCACCACCCAGACTTTGGTGAACGCCGCCAAGCGACTCGTCGACGAATTGCCCGAGGGGACACCCGCCGACAAGGTTCTCGAGCACTGGCTGGCGTCGGCGCGCCGCGACGACGAAGCCCGCGGGGTGATCTGGCCGACGATCCCCACCGACATTCTCGGCCAGGCCGGCACCGCCTGGCAGATCTTCCCGAACTTCCAGATCGGCCAGGGGTTGACCAGCGCGCTGTGCTACGGCGCGCGGCCGCATCCCAGCTACAACCCGGACAAGTGCATCTTCGAGGTGTCGGTCTTCGAGCTCTATCCGAAAGGCCAAGAGCCGCAGACGGAATGGGAGTACACGCCGGTCGGGGACCCCAGGTGGCGCTCGGTTCTGCCGCAGGATTTCTCCAACATGGCCGCCGTGCAGCAGGGCATGAAGTCCCTGGGCTTTCCGGGAACCAAGCCCAATCCGTATCGCGAGCGCAGCACCGTCAATCTGCACTACCAACTGTCGAAGTACATGAGTACCGGCGAACCGCAGGAGCTTTGAGCCAGATGACAACGTTCGACCAATGCGGACCGACGCAAACGCCGCAGGATATCGATATCCACGCGCTGCGGGAGAAGTACCTGTTCGAGCGTGATAAGCGGCTGCGTCCGGAAGGCTCGAAGCAGTACCTGGAACTCAAGGACGACTTCGCGGAATTCGCCGAGGTCGATCCCCACACGCCGGTTACACCTCGCACGCCGATCGGCGAGGACATCGACGTGGCGGTCCTCGGTGGCGGCATCACCGGTCTGCTGGCCGGTGCGTACCTCAAGAAGGCCGGCGTCGAGGATGTGCACATCATCGAGATGGGCGGCGACTTCGGCGGTGTCTGGTACTGGAATCGTTTCCCGGGCATCCAGTGTGACAACGATGCATACTGCTACATCCCGATGCTGGAAGAGCTCAACTACGTTCCCTCCAAGAAGTTCGCCGACGGCGCCGAAATCTACGAGCACTGCCGCCGCATCGCCAAGCATTTCGGGCTCTACGACGGCGCCATTTTCTCCACCCAGGTTCGCGAGGCGCGCTGGGACGAGACGATCAAGCGCTGGCGGCTGAGCACCAACCGCGGTGACGACATTCGCGCCCGGTACGTGGTGATGGCCCAGGGCTCATTCAACCGGCCGAAGCTCCCCGGCATCCCCGGCATCAAAGACTTCAACGGACATATGTTCCACTCGGCTCGGTGGGATTACGACTACACCGGCGGGGATGCCAATGGCGGATTGCACAAGCTGCATGACAAGCGCGTCGCCCTTGTCGGTACCGGCGCGACCGGGGTGCAGCTGGTTCCGCACTTGGGCCGAGACGCCCAGCACCTCTACGTCTTTCAGCGCACCCCCTCGTCAGTGGACGTGCGGGGCAACGAGCCGACCGACCCGCAGTGGGCGGCTGCGCTGCAGCCCGGTTGGCAGGAGCAACGCAAGCGCAATTTCCACCGCTGGTCACCGCTGGGCGAAGGTGCTGTCTTCGACGAGCCCGACATGGTGTGTGATTTCTGGACCGAACTCGGCCGCAACCTGACCGCGCGGATCGCGGCCGCCGATGATCCCACAGCGCTGAGCATCGAGCAGATCATGGCCTTCCGCGAGGAAGAGGATTACAAGGTCATGGAGCGCCTGCGGCGGCGCGTTAGGGAGCTCGTCACGGACCCGGAGACCGCCGAAGCGCTCAAACCCTACTACCGGTTCATGTGCAAGCGCCCCTGCAGCAACGACGAATACCTGCCGACGTTCAATCGGCCGAACGTCACATTGGTCGACGTGTCGGAATCCAAAGGCGTGGAACGGCTCACCGAGAACGGGATCGTCGCCAACGGCGTCGAGTACGAAGTCGACTGCGTCATCTTCGCCAGCGGTTTCGAGATCACCACCGATATCAGCCGCCGCTACGCCGTCGATGTGATCGAGGGCCGCGACGGCCTGTCGCTCTTCGATCACTGGCGCGACGGCTATAAATCAC
>DASTKA010000816.1:0-5181 GCA_035716165.1 Mycobacterium sp.
AAGGGCAAGTTGCCGACGTCGCTGTGGATCGAAATCGTCAGCACCGCACACGAAGTGGGCCTGCGGTCGTCGTCGACCATGATGTACGGCCACGTCGACAGCCCGCGGCACTGGGTGGGCCACCTGAACGTGCTGCGTGACATCCAGGACCGCACCGGCGGTTTCACCGAGTTCGTGCCGTTGCCGTTCGTGCACCAGAGCTCACCGTTGTATCTGGCCGGCGCGTCGCGTCCCGGGCCGACCCATCGCGACAATCGGGCGGTGCACGCGCTGGCGCGAATCATGTTGCACGGCCGCATCTCTCAGATCCAGACCAGCTGGGTGAAGCTCGGTGTCGAGCGCACCCAGGTGATGCTCAACGGCGGAGCCAACGATCTGGGTGGCACGTTGATGGAGGAGACCATCTCGCGGATGGCCGGTTCGGAGCACGGTTCGGCCAAGACGGTGGCGGAGCTGATCGCGATCGCCGAAGGCATCGGCCGCCCGGCGCGGCAGCGCACCACCGATTACACGACGCTGGCCGCGTAGTTAGCCTGCCTGTCGGACGGGTCGGGTATACCGGAGGCCGTGAAGCGACACATCGACGAGGATCGATTCCCGGAATGGCGGCCGTTCCTGGATGCGGTGCGCCGGCACGGCCCGGACGCCGGCACCTGGTGTGAGGCCTGGACGGTGCGCGACATCGTCGTCCATCAGGCCGGAAACGCCGAGGAACTCGCGCGGGTGCTCGGCGGCCACCTAAACGGTCAGCCCGTGGCCACCCGCGGCTTCGAGGAGCGCGAGGGCCCGTTGCACGCGTTGAACGACGCGGACCTCTGGGAGGCGCTACTAGACCGGATGGCCACGCTCAACGAGGTTGCGGTGGCGGCCGAAGCGGTCCCGGCGCACACCGATGTCGCGTGGACGGGCCGCACCATGAAGGTGCCCTGGTTCGCCGAGCACATGCGCGAAGAACTCGTCCTGCACAGCTGGGACATCACCGGCGACGAGCCGGACGCCCAGGCCCGGCTGGCCGAGCCGTGGATGACAACCCACAGCGTCGTCGCCGTCGGCAGGCCGTTGTTGGTGAAGGGCGCCAAGCTGCTCAGCCCGGGTGAGCGCATCGAGGCTCGGCTGCGAGCCGACGGCTCCGACGACGTTGTCGTGGCCGCCGATTCCGATCAGATCACCATCGGCCTGGCCGAGCCGGAAGGCCGGGCGACGCTGGAAACCGACGCGGCCGCGCGCGTGCTGTTGCTGTGGGGCCGTCGGCCCGCCGATCCATCACGCATCCGCAGCCGCGCCGGCGCCGAAACCCTAGGACGGGTACGTCGACTGCTCAGCGGCTACTGAACCGACCCGGACGGGTCGACTCAGTAGTTGTTACAGACGGTGGCGACCTGCTGGATGGTCCCCATGAACCCGGCAGCCTGGGGCATCGCCTGGATCTCCTGCTCCATCTGCACGCGCTTCGCCGGCGGTGCGGCGAGGAACTTGCGCAAGTAGCTCTGCGCCATCGGCGATTGGTTGAACTGCGCGGCAGTGCCCGGGTCGGTCGCGTTCAGCGCGGCCATGACCTGCCCGTAGTTACAGGTTGTGTCGGTGACCGGGTCGGCGGACGCGATCCCGGCCGCGGCGGTCAACGCCACCGCTGCGCTGCCAACTGCAACGCCCAATTTGCTCAACGACAGCCTCATGTGTGGAACCCTTCCCCAATTAATGCACCGCTGCTAAGGCGGCGACATCTGCCAAGCGGTTGCCGGCTCTCGACCGAGATTACCAGCCCCCGCGAGGATGCTTGCGACGCAACGGATATCGAAGGCCGCCGCCAGGGCGTTACTCTGTGCAGGTCAGCGGCTTGTTTGCGGCGTTCGCCCTCGGCGAAAAGGGTTCAGGTCGCGCAGTCCGAGACTGTCGGTCTTAAATGTGTGCAAGGACAGGCGCGCCGGATGGTTGACCTGTATCTGCAACGTCTAGTATCAGTAACCGAAGGCTTCAACCGGGAAGCGGTCGGACGCGCCGGTAGGAGCGGAATGCAGCCCACATTCGAGCCAGTACATGGAGGAGACGTCTGTGACGTACACGATCGCCGAACCCTGTGTCGACATCAAGGACAAAGCCTGTATCGAGGAGTGCCCGGTCGACTGCATCTATGAAGGCGCTCGGATGCTCTACATCCACCCCGACGAGTGCGTCGACTGCGGGGCGTGTGAGCCGGTCTGCCCCGTCGAAGCGATCTACTACGAAGACGATGTGCCGGACCAGTGGAGCGAGTACACCCAGATCAACGCCGACTTCTTCGCCGAGCTGGGATCGCCCGGCGGCGCGGCCAAGGTGGGCATGACCGAGAACGACCCGCAAGTGGTCAAGGATCTGCCACCGCAAGGCGAAGGCGACTGAGCGGCGAGGTGCCACACCGGCTCAAAAAGCGCCGGCCGGCGGTGTCGGCGAGCCTGCCGGAGTTCCCCTGGGACACCCTGGCCGACGCCAAAGCGCTGGCCGGCGCCCACCGGGACGGGATCGTCGACCTCTCCGTAGGCACCCCGGTCGACCCGGTCGCCCCGGTGATCCAGGAGGCGCTGGCCGCGGCCGCTTCGGCGTCGGGCTATCCCGCCACCGCCGGCACCGCCCGGCTCCGCGAATCGGCGGTTGCCGCGCTCGCCCGCCGCTTCGGCATCACCGGGCTGGCCGAGGCGGCCGTGCTGCCGGTGATCGGCAGCAAGGAATTCATCGCCTGGCTGCCCACGCTGCTGGGTCTGGGCCCTGCAGACGTGATCGTGGCGCCCGAGCTGGCGTATCCCACCTATGACGTCGGGGCCAGGCTGGCCGGCGCGCGAGTGCTCCGCGCGGATTCGCTGACCCAGCTGGGTCCGCAGTCGCCGACGCTCTATTACCTGAACTCGCCGAGCAATCCGACCGGACGTGTCCTGGGCCTCGATCACCTGCGCAAGGTGGTCGGCTGGGCCCGCGACAGGGGTTGCGTGGTGGCCTCCGACGAGTGCTACCTGGGGTTGGGCTGGGACGACCAGCCGCTGTCGGTCCTGCATCCCTCGGTCTGCGACGGTGATCACACCGGCCTGCTCGCGATCCACTCCCTGTCGAAGAGCTCGTCGCTGGCCGGGTACCGCGCGGGTTTCGTCGCCGGAGACCCCGACCTGGTCGCCGAGCTGCTGGCCGTACGCAAGCACGCCGGGATGATGGTTCCGACGCCCGTGCAGGCGGCCATGGTGGCCGCCCTGGACGACGACGCCCACGAGCTGGTGCAGCGGGAGCGCTACGAACGGCGCCGCGCCGTCCTGCTGCCGGCGCTGCGTTCGGCCGGCTTTGCCGTCGACCACTCCGAAGCCGGCCTGTATCTGTGGGCCACCCGCGGCGAGCCCTGCCACGACAGCGTCGCCTGGCTGGCGCAGCGCGGCATCCTGGTGGCGCCGGGTCATTTCTACGGCCCGCGGGGTGCGCAACACGTGCGGGTCGCGCTGACCGCCAGCGACGAGCGGATCGCCGCCGCGGTCGCGCGGCTGGCTTAGCCCGCCCCGCCTGACGGGTGGACGGGCCGGGCGGCAGAATGCATCGAAGGCGTTAACCAGCACTCATCTCGTGTGCGGGGAAGCTCTCGGGCAAGGAACAGGTCGTGACAACTTCGACGGGCAAGGTCCCAATCCCGACGTCGGTCGGGGACATCGCCAGGCGCGTCTTCCTGGGCAAGCCGCTGATCACCGAGAATCTGTCGAGCGAGAAACTTTCCAACGGGGTTGCGCTCGGCGCGCTTTCGCCCGATGCGATCTCCTCCACCGCTTACGGCTCTGAGCAGATCTTGATCGAGCTGCTGCCCAACGCCGGCCTGGCGGCCTTCACGTTGCTGCTGCCCATCAACGCCGCGATTCTGGTGATCCTGGTGCTGGTGGCCGCGTCGTACCGGCAGGTCGTCATGGCCTACACCCGAGCGGGCGGCTCCTACATTGTGGCGCGGGAGAATTTCGGACCCAAGGTGGCGCAGGTCGCCGCCGCGGCGCTGTTGATCGACTACGTGGTCACCGTGGCTGTGCAGGCGGCGGCCGGGACGGTGGCGGTGGCGTCGGCGATCCCGGCCGTGGGCCCCTACAGCCTGGCGGTCACCGTCGGCGTGGTGCTTCTCATTTGTTACGCGAACCTGCGCGGACTGAAGGAAGCGGGCGTGCAATTCGCGCTGCCGACCTACTTCTTCGTCAGCATGATCGCGCTGATGATCGTGGTCGGCGTCATCCGCGAAATATTCTGGGGATTACCGACTTACGACGCACAGCACATCGCGGGCGCGGTGCCGGTTCATCAAGGCGACGGCTTGGTGATGGGCGCTACGGTGCTGGTGCTGCTGCGCGCGTTCGCCAACGGCGGTTCGTCGCTGACGGGGGTCGAGGCGATCTCCAATACGGTCAACGTCTTCCAGAAGCCGCAGGGCCGCAACGCCCGCCGGGTGCTCACGATCATGGCCTGCATCCTCGGGTTCCTGCTGGCCGGCGTCGCCTATCTGACGTTCGTCACCCACGCGACGCCGTTCGAGGCCGGATACCCGTCGGTGCTGTCGCAGATCGCCCGAATTGTGTTCGGCCACGGGACAATCGGCAACGTGCTGTACACGCTCGTCCAGGCGTCGACGGCCGCCATCCTGTACACCGGCGCCAACACCAGCTTCAACGGCTTCCCGGCGCTGGCGAGCTTCGTCGCCGAAGACCGCTTCCTGCCACGTCAGCTGATGAAACGCGGCCACCGCCTGGTGTTTTCGAACGGCATCATCGCGCTCACGGGGCTCTCGGTCGTGCTGCTGGTGACGACGGGCGGCTCGGTCACCGCGCTGGTCCCGTTCTACGCGATCGGCGTGTTCACCGGCTTCTCGATGGCCGGCTACGGGATGACCAAACACCATCTCACCCGTCGGGAACCGGGCTGGCGGCGTCGGCTGGCGATCAACCTGTCCTCGGCGATCCTGTCGACCATCGTGGTGGGCATCTTCGCGGTGGCGAAGTTCACCGAGGGCGCGTGGCTGGTGGTCGTCGTCTTTCCGGTGCTGGTGTTCTTCCTGATGCGCCTGAACCGGGAGTACCGCGCCGAGGCGGCCATCCTCGAGATGTTCCGCACCGACCGCCCCGAGCTGGTGAAGTACGCCCGGCACAAGGTGTTCGTGTTCGTGAACTCGCTCGACCTCGCCGTCATCGAAGCGCTGCG
>DASTKA010000817.1:0-2887 GCA_035716165.1 Mycobacterium sp.
GCTCTTCCGATCTCCACCACACCGCCTGCGCGTCGTGCTCCACCCAGCCGGGGTGCGGCATCGACACCTCGTGTGCGCGGCTGGCGGTCGCAACGACGGTACCGTCGTCGCGGACCAGTACTCCCTTGGAGCTAGCGGTGCCGATGTCGACACCGAGCAGCAGCGAGCTCACTGAGCTGTGTCCGCTACGGCCGCGCAGGTCCCGTCCAAGCGACTTGTGCCCATCCCAGCCCATTCGATGTCGAGCATTCGGCATACGGCGCGCAGCTCAGCCACGTGGTCGCCGGGTATCGCGTGGATGTGGTTGGCCCCGAAGGTCGACAGGAACTCATCGGCCTCAGCTTCTAGCCGGGCGAACGCGTGCGGCCACTCAAACGTGGATTGCCGGGCCAGTGCTTCGTTGGTCGCATCGTCGTAGCGTTCGAACTCCCCGCGCACCACGTGCATCCGGTACCTGCCACCGATCCTGGTCAGCCGGGCGAACGTCGCTTGCCCCGGGGCGGCGAAGAAGGACACCGAGGCGCCACCAGCGGGGAAGTAGAAGATCTCCGGGTAAAAGTGCACCAAGCGCAAATTCTCTGCCGGGTCGTCACTGCGGGCGGCGAACCAGGTGGCGTGCTGCCCCGAATTGCACAGGTCCCAGATGTGGCGATCGGCGTGGTAGTGCCGCACATCGGCGAAGAGCACCGGAGTACCAGACAGCCCCTTGAGCAGCTGCATGGTGAGCGCCCCGTCCATGTCGGACTCGGTGGCGCACACATGCGTGGGCTTGGCGCCTTCCCAATCATAGGGATCATTGAGGAAGGCCTCGGTGACATCCATGGTGGCGAAGTGGGTGGTCAGCTCCGGCTGGCCTTTGATCCCGCTGAAGTCCAGGTTCCACTCGTCGATCAGTTCGCGCACGGCGAAGTAGGAGCGTATTTGGCGTTCCAGCAGTTCCGGAGTCAGCTGCTTGCCGTCGTAATGCACCTTGCCTGCGTGACGTTCTAGCCATTCCCGGCCGGCCGTCACCCGGGACTGCTCGACAGCGGCACTGCGGCGGACGATCTCCCACTGGTCGATTTCCTCGACGTCCACCCCGAACGTACTCATCCACTGGTCGGTGTCGGCTACCGCGGTATACATGCCCATCGGACGCCCGCCAATCCGGCCGAACGTACTGCCCGACAGCTGAGACACCGCAGTGGCGGCTCGAACTGTTGCCAGGACCCGATCGAGCACCGCGGACTCGGACACGTCGCCCCAAACGCGGGTGTGCGCACGGCCGACCTGATCCAGCCCGCCACCGGCGGCCAGCATGCCGACCATTCCCGGGAATTGCGGGTCGATGTTGGAAAACAGCAACAGCGGGCCTGGGCAGGCTTCGGCGGCCAGCATGGAGAAGTGCGGGAACGCCCACACGGGATAGTTGAAGATGGTCAGGTCGGGCCGCGCATCGGCTACTCGGCGGGCCTCGGTGGTGGCCAGCGCGTTGGTCCAGACCGGCTCTGCAGCGCGGATCACTTCATGCCCGGCTTGCTCCAGCGCCTGCGCGATGCGGCCTTCGACGTCGAGCTCGAATGCCTTGATGTCGGTGTGGACGAAGTCACGTCCGTCAGAAAAGGTCAACAGTCCGACGCGCGCCATGTCTGCTCCTGCCTGGTAGGACGGTCGCTTGCACCGGGATGTTTCGCTCAGTGAGGAAGGTATCACCCAGCGGAAGTGCAACGCGGGCATCGTCATCGCGGCGCCAGCAAAGAAACCGGACATTTATGGTGGTGGTGTGCGGATGTGAGGTGAGCATGGATGGCTGACTGGGACGGCCGCGGGCTACCGCCGGTGGCTGCCGAGCGGATGGCGCGTTTCGCGCGCAGCGGCCTACGTACCTCGTTGCTGACCGTGCCAGGAGCTGCCGGTGTGCAGACGGTTGGCTTCGATCCGGTTGGCGAGGTGATGGGCTGCATCGTCGAGCACATCGGGTGGAGCGGCTTCGGTGGCTGCGGCTACGTCGGCGGCATCATGGGTCCTGGCGGCATAGGCCTTGGCGGCTTTAGCGGTTTCGGCCTCGGCGGTCCGACCGTCACGTCCTCCGGCTCCCGCGGCTTCGTCGGCTTCGGCCCGTACGTTGATGCACTGTTTCACGGTTACGGCACAGCGTTGCGGCGCATGATCGAAGAAGCCGCCGCAATGGAGGCCGATGGTGTCGTGGGAGTGCAGCTGTCGGTGTCCCACCTCGGTAACAACAATCGGGAATTCGTGGCGTTAGGCACCGCGGTCCGTGCCCGGTCTCAGTACCGCCCGGGCCGGGTATTCACTACCGATCTGGCCGGCCAGGACGTGGCCAAGCTGCTGCAGGCCGGATGGGTGCCCTGCGCTGTCGTCTACGGGATCTCAGTGGCGGTACGTCATGACGACTGGGCGACCCAGCGGCAGGCGTCTTGGGGTGCGGGTAACACGGAGGTATCTGGCTACACCGAGCTTGTCTGGCACGTGCGTACGGATGCCCGTCACAGCTTCCAACAGCGGGTCCGCGCAGCTGGTGCGGAAGGAGCGATCGTGTCCTCGATGGGTCTCCACGTCAGTGAGATCGAGCCGTCGGAGGGACATCGTGATCATGTCGCCGAAGCAAGTGTCTTCGGCACCGCGCTGGTGCGCTTTCAACGGGACTCGACCGCACCGACCCGATCGTTGACCATCCTACCGGTGCGATAGCCGTCGCCGAAGACGAGGAGTAGCGAATGACCGCCGATCCCACGGCTCTCGGCATCCCCGAGGATGCGATGCGCCGCCTCGCCGAGATGCGACCCGGTCAGGCGACCAGCTTGTTCACTTCCGACCTATCGGTGAACGAGTTTCTGCTAGTACGGGAGGCCGGATTCCGTCCCCTCGGCCTGGTGCTGGGGTCCAG
>DASTKA010000818.1:0-2065 GCA_035716165.1 Mycobacterium sp.
TCCGACTCGCCCATTCGCCCATGGTCAATCACTGGTGGCAGGTCACCTCGTACGTGACTCCGCGGGGTCTGACGACTTCGGCGATCCCGCATGGGACAGAGGCCTTCGACATCGAGTTCGATTTCATCGACCACCTGCTGCTGATCCGGAGCAGCACCGGCGCGACCCGTACCGTCCGGCTGGAACCGAAATCGGTGGCCGAGTTCTACTCGCAAACGATGCGGGCACTCGATGAGCTGGGATTTCACACGCGCATCCAGCCGCACCCCAACGAGGTAGACCCGGCCCCGCCGTTCGCCGAGGATGTCGAGCATGCGTCATACGACCCCGTTGCCGCAAACCTATTCTGGCGACAGCTACTTCAGGCCAACCGAGTGTTCGGCCGGTTCCGGTCCCGCTACATGGGCAAGGTAAGCCCCGTTCATTTCTTTTGGGGTGCAATGGATCTCGCATGCACGCGTTTTTCGGGGCGCGGCGCGCCTCGCCACCCGGGCGGGGCACCGAATGTCGGCGACTGGGTGATGGTCGAGGGATACTCGCGAGAATTGAGCAGCTGCGGGTTCTTTCCAGGCGGCGGTGACGAGGGCGCTTTCTACGCCTACGCGTACCCCGAACCCGACGGCTTTGCCGACCACCCCGTCGGCCCGGCGGAGGCCTACTACAGCAAGGATCTCGGCGAATACCTCCTGCCTTATGAGGCGGTGCGGCAGGCAGCCGACCCGGATCAGGTGCTCCTCGGGTTCTTGCAGAACACCTACGAAGCCGCGGCCATCCGCGCTGGCTGGGACCGCGCTGCCCTCGAAGACGACCCGGATCGTTGGAAGGCGCACCAAGCACAGTGACCACATAGTCGGCCCAGCGCCGAAACTTAAACTACGGCGCCGTTTCTCGGCGTGTCATGTGCGTGGTGTAAGTGTCGCGGCACTTGGCTACGACGCCACGCGGTCGGCGACCGACACCACCCGGCGGGCCAGATGCTCGAGAGCGGTGCCCGTGGGCTCGTCGAACTCGTGGATGTTGTCGTGCGTGGAGAGCAGGCTCACCCCATACGGGTTGCCGTCGACGAACTTGCTCGGGTCGGTGTATCCCGGCGGCACGATGATGCCGCCGAAATGCATCAGCGTGATGTACAGCGAGAGCAGGGTGGTTTCCTGACCTCCGTGGATGGTGTTGGACGACGTGAAGCCCGCATACACCTTGTCCGCGAGCTTGCCCTGCGCCCACAACCCGCCCAGCGAATCGAGGAACGCGCGCAATTGCGCTGCCGGAGAGCCGAACCGGGTCGGTGAACCGAAGATCACCGCGTCGGCCCAGACGATGTCGTCGCCGGTCGCTGCCGGAAGATCCTTGCTGGCCTCGTAGTTGGCGGTCCAGGCCGGATTGTGGGCGAACGATTCGGGATCCTGTGTTTCGGCGACGTGCCTCAGGCGGACTTCGGCCCCCGCCGACTCCGCGGCGGCGGCCACGCGCTGCGCCATCGTGGTGCCATGGCCGGTGGCCGAGTAGTAGATGATCGCAAGTTTCGTCACGGCGTCATCGTAGGCCGCAAATCCCCGCCGAAGGTCGGCTGAGCTTCGACGACCTGCACTTTCAGGCCGGCCCGGGCGCAGATTACGGCAGCGGTCAGCCCGTTGGGTCCGCTGCCGACGATGGTGACGTCCACGCGGTAATTGCAGCCGATAGGCTGGCCGGGTGAATCTGCCTGTTGTACTCATTGCCGACAAGCTCGCCGAATCAACCGTCGCCGCCCTGGGTGACCAGGTCGAGGTGCGCTGGGTAGACGGCCCCGATCGGGAGAAGCTGCTGGCCGCCGTGCCGGAGGCCGACGCGCTGCTGGTGCGTTCGGCCACCAAGGTCGACGCCGAGGTACTCGCCGCCGCCCCCAGGCTCAAGGTGGTGGCGCGCGCCGGCGTCGGGCTGGACAACGTGGACGTCCCGCCGGCCACCGCGCGCGGCGTGATGGTGGTCAACGCGCCCACCTCGAACATCGTCTCGGCCGCCGAGCACGCGATCGCGCTGTTGCTGGCCGCGCTCCGCAACGTGCCGGCAGCGGACGCCAGCCTGC
>DASTKA010000819.1:0-5386 GCA_035716165.1 Mycobacterium sp.
CCGGCCCGGGCAGACGATTCGCAAGGTCCTCGATGCCGGGCTGGCGGAGCTGCGGGAATCGTCGTACGCGAACCTGACCATGCGCGCGGTGGCGACCCGCGCCGGAGTGTCGCCGGCCAGCGCCTACACCTACTTCCCATCGAAAAGCGCGCTTGTCGCGGCCGTGTATCTGCGGTTCCTGCGGGACCTGCCGCTGCATAACGACGTCAACGACACGACCAAAACCCGGGTCAGCGCAACCCTGCGGGACATGGCGGTCGTCGTCGCCGATGAGCCGGAGCTGACCGCCGCGTGCGGTGCAGCCCTGATGGCCGACGATCCGGCGGTCGCGCCCCTTCGCGAACAGATCGGCGAGGAAGTGTCCAAGCGGATCGGGGCCGCGCTCGGCCCCGGCTGGCCTCGTGCCGTGAAATCCACGCTGCAGATGACCTTTTCGGGTGCGCTGATGACCGCGCGGTTCGTCAGCTTCGCCGAGATCTCCGGGCAGCTCGACGAGGCGGTCAACCTCATCCTGGGCGCATCGGTGGCATGAAAGCTATCGCACCCCAAAGGAATTCGCGACGCTAGCCCGTGTAGGCCAGCTTTCGTGCCGAGCTGCCCGCCCGGAGGAATTCACCGAAACGCTGCTCGCCCAGCTCCGGCGCCGCCTCGCCCGCGCCGAAGGCGAGTTTCCCGGAGACCAGGACCGCCGTGACGGTGTCGTCATTGCGGTTCACCATCCGCGACAGCCCGCCGTAGGACTCGACCGGATGCTCGGCATACCGCTCGAGTGACTCGTCGAGCTTGTCCGGATTAATCACGACGATGTCGGCGCGGTCGCCCTCCCGCAGCGTGCCGGCGTCGATCTCGTACCACCCACCGAGTTCACCGGTGAGCCGATGCACGGCGCGCTCCATCGACATGAACGGCCTGCCCTGCCTCTCGGCCTCGCGCACGTGGCGCAGCAGGCGCAGGCCGCAGTTGTAGAACGCCATGTTGCGCAGGTGCGCGCCCGCGTCCGAGAAGCCCATCTGCACGTTCGGGCTCTGGGCCAGCTTCTTGAGCAATTCGGGCCGGTGGTTGGAGATCGTGGTGCGCCAGCGCAGTTTTTCACCGTGCTCGAGCACCAGGTCGAGAAACGCGTCGACGGGATGCAGGCCGCCGCGGTCCAGACCCACCTGCCCGAAGGACTTGCCGACCACCGATTCGTCGGGGCACGACACGATGTCGGCGTCGAAGAAGTCGCGGTGCCACACCCGGGGCCCGTACTTCTGGTCGTAATCCTTGCGGAACCGACGCCGGTAGGCCTCGTCGCGCAGCAGCTCGTTGCGGGCGACTTCGTCCTGCAGGTGCAGGGCCGCGGCACCGGAGCCGAACTCCTCGAAGATCACCAGCGAGATCCCGTCGGCGTAGACCTCGAAAGGCACCGGCAGATGCTGCCAACGGAAATCCGCGCCGAGCGCGTTGATCATCCCCGCGAGCCAGTCCATCAGATAAATGACCGGCGGCAGGGACTTGACGTCGGCGGCCGACAGCAGGCTGGTCTTCAACCGACGGCGCCCCACCCCGAGCGACGTGGCCAGCTGGGAGACGATCGACAGCGGGTTCTTGATGTCGGGGCCCGACTGCAGGATCTTGTTGCGCCGCCGCAGGATCGCGTTCAAGCGCCGCAGTTCACGCGGCTTGGCGTAGGTCGACGGCAGGGTGCGCGACCGGCAGACCTCACCATCGAGTTTGTCGAACAGCAGTTGCTGGGAGGACAACCCGACGAAGCCTTCGTCGAGAGCCTCTTCCAGCATCGACTCCATCCGCGCGAGTTCCGTCGCCGACGGACGAGTGTCCTTGCGGGTGGCCCGGTCCAGGCCCATGGTCGCGGCGCGCATGTCGGAGTGCCCGATGAACGCCGCGATGTTGGGGCCGAGGTTCAGCTGCTCGAGCGCGGCCACATATTCCTTGGGGCTGTTCCATGACCGGGCTTCGTTGAGGTGTTCGATGACATAGCGCCGTGGAATGGCCTCGACACGGCCGAAGATGTCGCCCGCGTCGACGTTGTCCAGGTACACGGTGGACAGCGAGCAGGAGCCCAGCATCACGGTCGTCACGCCATGCCGCAGCGATTCGGAAAGCGCGGGCTCACAAAGTGTTTCGATGTCGTAGTGGGTGTGGATGTCGATGATGCCGGGGATCACCCACTGACCCGTCGCATCGATGACCCGGGCTCCGGTCGTGTCGAGTGGTCCCTCGGCGATGGTGACGACGCGGCCGTCGCGCACGCCGATGTCCCGCAGAGCCGACGGCCCGCCCGTCCCGTCGAACCAGCGGCCGTTGGTGATCACGGTGTCGTACTGCATCGGTCGGCCTCTCTGTCGCGCCGAGGCGCCCCGGATTCGCTGTGATCATACATATTGCGCATATTGTCCTGCCGCGCTATCGGCGCACGACTCGGCGGTCAGCCAGCAACGATGGCGTCGCGAAGACGATATGATCCGGCTGTGGGGTTCACCGGCTACGGGTTTGGCGCCCGTTAAATCATGCGCAGTCATGGCTGGGCTGGAAATACGCCGTCGTCGGATACGGAGGCGATCGAGCGCATCCTCGACGCCGCCGACAAGATCATCGACGAACGCGGCTCGGCGATGCGGATCGCCGACGTGGCGCGGGCGTTGGGGGTGACGCGGCAAACCGTCTATCGATACTTTCCCGGAACGCAGGCCCTGTTGGTGGCGTCCGCGATGCGCTCGGCCGACGGCTTCCTCGATCGCATGGCGGCCCACCTGGAGGGCGTCACAGATCCGGTGGTGGCCATCACCGAGGGAATGGCTTTCGCCGTCGAACAGCTGGCCGCGGACAACCAGGTCGAGTTCGTGCTCAGCCAGCGCCACCGCGGGGCCCAAAAGGTTTCGATCGTCTCCGACACGGCCCTGGCGTTCGGTCGTTCGATGCTCCATCGCTACGACATCGACTGGGAACATTACGGTTTCGACGAAGCGGGGCTGGACGAACTGAATGAGTTCTCGCTGCGGGTGCTCCACTCCTTCCTGGCGGACCCGGGCCGCCCGCCGCGCAGCGGTGCCGATCTCCGGCGCTACCTCACCCGCTGGATCGGGCCCGCGATCGCCTACCCGCAGCTGGTCCGCGCAATGGAGGCACTGGGCGCCGCGGAGCCGCCGCGAACGCGACGGCGCTCGTCGAAAGCCTCCTGACCGGCCCGGCGGGAGCGACGATCTTGACCATACACATTCGTCGTTATGTCCCGATGCCGCTCGGCGCGCGGCCGATCCGGGCCGGGGGGTTGAGCTCTCCCCCCGTCACGCGAATCCTCAACGAGCCGATGTTTTCTACCGATCGAAGGAGGCCTCGACGTGGGTTGGGCACAGGTCGCGCTGAACAGCGCACCCATCTTCGGTGGCGCACTGCTCGCGGTTGCGGCGGGGCAATTCAAAAGGCCGGATTACCGAGAAGCGATCATGCAGGACATGGAGCTGCTTGATCGTCTGCCGCCCGAGGACGTCGACAGGCGCGCCGAGCTGCGGCGCACCATCGAAGGTCGCATCGATGATCTGGTCGATGCGGCGGACCGCGGCCGAGCGCTACGGCGGGCGGCGATGTCCTACCGCGGCAATTGGCGAGACGGGGTTCTGCTGCTCTGCGCCGTGTTGTTCACGATCGTGTGGTGGGACGTCAGCCACAGCAGGGACAACTGGCTGCCGATGTTCGTCGTCTTGATCCTGCTGTGCGTGGTGGCCGCCGCCTACGCGTTCCGCGGCGCGTTGCACACCGCCCGGTCCGCTTTTCGCGCGAAGCGGCGGGGGCAGGCCGACGGTTAGCGGCCGCCCGTAACCGCCAGTCGTCGACCCGGAGGTCTTCGTCACATCCGGGGCGGTAGCCGACCGCTCGGCGCGCGCTCTCCGATGTCCTGTGGCAGGATCGCGCTGTGCAGGCGAATCCCCTCGCTGTGTTGACTTGCGCTGTGCTGTCGTCGATTTCGGCTCTGCTCATCGGCCCGGTCTCGTCGGCGTCCGCAGAACCATGTCCCGATGTCGAGGTGGTGTTCGCCCGGGGCACCACCGAGCCTCCCGGCGTCGGCCGCATCGGCCAGAACTTCGTCGACACCCTGCGCTCGCACGTCGGCGGGAAGTCAGTGGGCGTATATCCGGTCAACTATCCGGCCACCACCGACTTCCCCACCGCCGCCGACGGCATCAGCGACGCCGGCAACCATGTCGAACAGATGGCGACCAGTTGCCCCCGCACCAAAATGGTGCTGGGTGGCTACTCCCAGGGCGCGGCGGTGATGGGCTTCGTCACCGAAAGCGCGGTGCCGGACGGCGTGCACCTGGTGCAGGCGCTGCAGCCGATGCCGGCCGAAGTGGCCAACCACGTGGCCGCGGTGGCGCTGTTCGGCAAGCCGTCGGGCCAGTTCATGAGCATCATCAACCAGCCGCCGGTGAACATCGGACCGCTGTATTCGGCGAAGACGCTCGAATTGTGCGTCCCCGGTGACCCGGTGTGTTCCGGCGCGGGTAACCCCGCCGCTCACCGCCAATAC
Source organism: Mycobacterium sp. (assembly GCA_035716165.1). Classification (GTDB taxonomy): domain Bacteria; phylum Actinomycetota; class Actinomycetes; order Mycobacteriales; family Mycobacteriaceae; genus Mycobacterium. The sequence goes on from DASTKA010000819.1 coordinate 4,529, forward strand.
GTCGAGGCCGGGCTGGTCGACCAAGCGGCCGACTTCGCCGCCAATCGGCTTTCTTAGGGCTCGATCGCCTCAGTGCGACGGGCCCCCGCCGCCGATCATCCGGTGCACGTCCTGCACCGACCACGGCGCGGCCTGGTGGTGGTCGCGGTAGCCCAGCAGCCGCGGCGTCTGACGGTCGAAACTCCCCACGAAACCGCCCGCGGCAACGAAGATCCGACCGGTCACATCGCGCGAAAGGTCGCTCGCCAGATAGGCGTAGACCGGTGCGACGAACTCGGGCGGAGCGCTGTCGAGCGACGCCCGCATGGTCATCTCGTCGAGCAGCCCACGGCGGTGCAGATCTTCGATGTGTTTTTCGTACTCGGCGCCGGTGGAGAGCCGGGTCCTGGCGCCCGGACACACCACGTTGGCCCGCACACCATAGGGCTTCAGCTCGGCGGCTATGGCCATCGTCAAGCCGTTGACCGCGCCTTTGCCCGCCGGATATCCGGTGCCGCCGTAGTCGCCCAGGAACGCCACAGAGCTGGTGTTGACGATGGCGCCGTGCCCCTGTGCGGCCAGCACCGGAGCCGCCGCCCGGCAGGTCTGGAAAGCCGTGCCGAGGTGGCCGCTGATCAGACGGTCGAATTCTTCCGAGGAGATGGTCAGGATCGATGAACCGGCCGGCTCAGCGATCCCGGCGCAATTGATCAGGGTGTCCAACCGCCCGAACGCGCTCAGGCATTTGTCGATGAGAGAACGGGCGACATGCTCTTCGTCTGCGGCTCCCACCACCGCGCATGCCCGCCCGCCGGCCGACGTGATCGCCGCGACCGTCTCTTGCACGGCTCGTTCGTCACGCCCGTTGACGACGACGCC
>DASTKA010000820.1:0-3040 GCA_035716165.1 Mycobacterium sp.
CCGAGATCGCAGAGGAGTTCAGCACCGGCACCGGCAACGCACGAAATGTCGACGCGCGCAGACACGTTCCCGGTGATCCGAGCATGTGGTTCTTCGTCATCGGCGACCTGATCATCTTCGGCGTCTACTTCGTGAGCTTCATGTACTACCGCGGCCAAAACGAGGACATGTTCCTGCGGGGCCACGAGAAGCTGAACCTGAACATCGGCGCCGTCAACACCGTCGTGCTAGTGACCAGTTCACTCTTCGTCGCGCTGGGCACCGCTGCGGCCCGCGCCGGAAAGACCCCGGATGCGCTGCGGCTGTTCGGCATCGCATTGGCCTGCGGCGCGGCCTTCCCCCTGCTCAAGATGTTCGAATACATCCCGGAGATCACCGCCGGCATGACCCCGGGAACCAACCTGTTCTTCATGTACTACTACGTGATGACAGGAATGCACCTGTGCCACGTGCTCCTCGGGCTGGTGATCCTTTGCTTCGTCATCCGCAACCTGCGTGGACCAGCGAAACCCCGAATCTCGTTCGTGGAAACCGGCGCAACGTACTGGCACATGGTCGACATCGTCTGGCTCGTCCTGTTCGCGTTGCTCTACTTGATGAGGTGATCCCGTGAAGGCGTATCTTCGCAACCCGCTGACATTCGTGTGGGCATTGCTCACCGCGGTGATCGTGGCGTCATGGGCATGGCTGACCGCTCTGGGCACCGACCTGCGCAAAGCCACCGAGGAGACATTCGCCACGATGGGCGGCGCGGCACACCACCTCGACATCACGATCACCGTCGCCGTGCTGCTGGCCGCGGCGGTGAAGGCACAGTTGGTGATATGGCTCTTCATGGAGGTCCGACACGCACCCACGTGGCTCAAGGCGACGACGAGCGGATGGCTAGTCGCTGTCTTCGGGCTCTTGCTGGGCTTCTATTTCACCGCTCAGTAGATGGACGTAACGGGGATGACGTTGAATAATTCGCCGCTGCGGCGGGAGACGCGGGCTGTCGGTCGAGTTATTGCCCCGTCGTAGTGCGCTACAACATATCCTCCATTCGGTGACGCGGTCAGCTGACGGCGGTCGATGAGAGATCATGGCAACGAAGGAGTTGCGGGTGTTCAGTGGACCGGTGGAAGACCGGCTCAAGATCCGGGAGCGGATCGACAGTTATTGCGACGCTGTCAGTCGGAGCGCACTCGACGATTACCTGGCTTGCTGGACCGAGGACGGCGCCCGGCTCGGGGAAGGCGGTGAATGTCGTGGCATAGCCGAGTTGCGCACCCATTGGTACGGCATCTGGCAGGTCCTGTCGAAGATGGCGTTCATGGCGCAGGTCGGCGCCATCGAGGTCACCGGTGACGACGCACGTGCCCGGTCGTACTGCCTGGAGATCATGCAGTTTAGAGGCGGCGGCACGCACCGCTTGATCGGAACGTACGACGACAAACTGCGGCGCGTCGACGGCGAATGGCTGTTCTGCGAACGCAACTACCGCGTCTTTCTCGTCGAGGATCCGACTGACCCGAACGGAGGGTCACGGTGAGCGGTCTGCGCATCGGCGTTATGCACAATACGATCAACTCACGGTTCGGGCCGAAGCCGCTGATTCAGGCCGATTACATGACGGGCTTGGCTGCGGGCGCCGACTCGTTTTGGGTGGCAGACCATCTCAATTCGGTCCTGCCGCCGTCGATGTGGAAGCCGGAGTACGTTGGCGCAGCCAAGATCATCCCCAAGATGGATGCGCATGTCGAGCCGTGGACGATGCTCGGTTATCTTGCCGGGCACAACAAGATCGGTCGGATGACGCTGGGTGTGGCGGTGACGGACACGGGCCGGCGAAACCCCGCCGTCACTGCGCAGGCCGTGGTGACCTTGCAGCACTTGACGCGCGGGCGTGCCATCCTTGGCATTGGGACCGGCGAACGGGAGGGTAACGAACCCTACGGAGTGGAGTGGTCCAAACCGGTCAGCCGCTTCGAAGAGGCGATGGCCACTATCCGCGCGCTGTGGGACTCGAATGGTGAACTCGTCAGCCGGGAGTCGCCGTTCTTCCCGTTGCACAACGCCACGTTCGCCTTGACTCCCTTCAGGGGCAAGTGGCCTGAAATCTGGATCGCCGCCCACGGTCCACGAATGATCCGTGCCGCGGGCAAGTACGGGGACGGCTGGTTTCCCGGGACCACCCGGGCCGACGAGTACGCCAAGCAACTCAACGACTTGCGGGCGGCCGCGTCGGACGCCGGGCGCGACCCCATGTCGATCACCCCGGCCGGTATCCGGTTCATTCTCACCGGACGCGCACAGGACGAGATTGACGAGATTCTGGACTCCAACTTGGTGAAGCTGTTCGTCCTCAACTCATCGGCCGAGGATTGGGAAAGGCATGGCGCTCAACATCCGATGGGCCCGGAGTTCAAAGGGGTGCAAGACCTCATCCCGCAGTTGATCGACGAGGAGACTGCGCTCAAGTACGCGGCGATGGCCCCCCGAGGGTTGGTGAAAGAGCTATTCGCGGTCGGGATGCCGGACGAGGTCGTCGATCAACTTGCGATGTTCAGGGATAGCGGTATGCAATGCCTCGTCGTCGGCAACATGGGCGCGCTGCATCCCAAGCTCTCGCGGAGCGCCGCGGCGATGACGCCGTACCTCAAGGTCCTACGCCGACTGAAGAAACTCTGACGGTCGACGCCCTACTTCGCGTGGCCGAAAGATGGGCCCGGGTGGGGGGTCTGGCACTCATTGGCGTGGGGTATCGCTCACCTTCTGTGCCCAACTGCGTTCGAATTGGTGAATCGGATGGCCTTCAAAACCACATTCGCGCCCACATGCTTATCAACGGCAGCATCGAAGCAGGCCTCGGCTTGGCGCTGCTCAATGCTCATATTCGTCGAGCCACCGTGGGCGCCACAGTTGCCTGACCTATTTCAATGCCAGCCTGCTGTGCAGGCAGCGCCTCCTGCGCAACTAATTACGCAGTTACGGGCTCACGCACCTGCGCTATCGATCAACGTCGCCGCCTGCCCCACGTAGCTAACACCCGCTCGCCCCG
>DASTKA010000821.1:0-5352 GCA_035716165.1 Mycobacterium sp.
GGTGGTCGGGCCGATCGGCACGCAACTACGCCCACCTGATCGCCGAGCGTTACCGACACGACCTGGTCGACGTCACCTTCTCCGGGGCGACCACCGCACACGTGCTCACCGACAGGCAGCACGCGTCACCACCCCAGATCGCCGCGCTCGACGGCACCGAGGGCCTGGTCACGGTCACCATCGGCGGCAACGACGTCGGCTACATTCCGCTGTTGATCGCCGCGTCGCTGCCGCGTGCACTGCGTCAGCTACCGCTGCTGGGGGATCACATCTGCGAACTGCTCGACCGCGAGGCACGGGATCGGGCCCTGGACACGGTGTTTGAATCGCTGTGCGCCGTCGGTCGGGCGCTGCGGCAACGATCAGCGGGCGCGCGGATCTTCTTCGTCGACTACCTGACGCTGCTGCCGCCGCCGGGTATGCCGGCCCCGCCGCTGTCGACCACCGATGCCGACCTCGGTCGGAATGTGGCCGCGACGCTGGAAACAATGACGGCCGACGCCGCCGCGGCGACCGGTTGCGAAATCATCCGCGCCGGCGCGGCCAGCCGGGAACACCACGCGTGGTCGGCAGAGCCCTGGACGACGCTGCCGGCACGCCTTGGCTTCTCACTGCCGGGCCGCCCCGCCCCGGTACACCCGAACGCCGTCGGGATGGGCGCGGTGGCGAATTTGATTGCGGCTCAGCTGTAAACGTCAGCCGTTCGTGCGCCACCACTGGTAGAGCGCGTTGACGTCGGATTTGGATGCGGTCAGGTGACCCAACACGTTCTTGGCGTCGGTGGTCCACGTCAGCGTCGCGTAGTTCTTGTAGGTGCCACACGCGATCTGACCGCCCGTCTGGCCGTTCTGTTTCCAGGTTCCCGGTGACGCCCCGGCGTCCCCACACGCGGCCAGGGACACGTCTTTGATGGTGGAACTGAAGGAGGAGTTCAGATTCGTGCTGTTGGAGAAGAGCGCGTAAACGCCGGATCCCGGTCCGTTCGAGTCGGGGCTCTGCCCGCACACCAGTTCGGCCAGTTCGCCGGTTTCGGTGAGCTCTTGCGGCTTGCAGTTGTTCAGGCCGTAGCCCTTCGACAGCGAGGCGGCCAACGTATTCATGTCCGACGCGTTACCGGTGTTGGGTTCGGCGAACGCGGTGGCACTGCCCGCGAAAGCCAGACTGGTTGTGAAAGCCGCGGCCGACACGACTCGCAGCGCGGTGTTGTGCGACATTTTCCTGACTCCCTGCGGTTGATGGATTTAAAGAGGGGCGAACACCTCTCGGTCATCTGTGCACCGAATCGGTTGCGGCCCAGTGGAAAGGTCACCCGTTAACGCCCCACCAGCATCGGTGTTGTTGCTGCCCGCTAAGGACAAACCGGCCGCGAGTTCCGCTGCCATGGCCGTCCTCAGCGCGTTGCTGAAATCAACATGAATGGCTCCTTAACAGCATTTTCTAAACACGGATAGTAGGACTATGTGGCGGTAAAGCAATACGTTCCGCAGGCAATTGTCTGTGTGGGCACCCTTTTTCGGCTCAACCCGCAGAGGCCCAGGCAAATGATAGTGGCGCGCCGGCCGTCGCGCCGGATTCGCGAAATATGTTGAGCGGCGGCGTTAATCCGGCCTTTCGCCGAACGCCGTCTATCGCCGACGTGTCATGGCCGGGGTGGCCTAAACCAGTTTGTTCATTGCTGGTGCCGATCGCGGTCCGCTCGGGTATGGTTAGCACCGCTTTACGCCAGCTAACTCCCCTTGACTGGAGAATCCATGACACAACCCCCTCCTCCGCCACCCGAGTATCCGCCGCCCTCTCCCGGTTACCCGCCGCAGCAGCCGGCCGGCCAAGCGCCGAATAACTATCTGGTGTGGTCGATTCTGGTGACCCTGTTCTGCTGTCTGCCCTTCGGAATCGTGGCGATCGTCAAGTCGAGCCAGGTCAATGGATTGTGGGCGCAGGGCCGCTACGCCGAGGCGCAAGCGTCGGCCGAGAGCGCCAAGAAATGGGTGATCTGGTCGGCGGTCATCGGCGTCGTCGTGGGCGTCATCTACGGCATCTTGATGGCGGTCGGCGCGCTGAACACGAACACCAACGCGGCACTCGCCGCGATGTTCTAGATCCGCTGGGTTCGAGCATGGTGACCCGCTGGGGGGCGGCGCACGCGAATCTGGGTGCACCACTGGTGGTGGCCGCATCCACGACGCTGATGTGCGCCGCCATCTGGGCGGGTGACCCGACCACCCCGAACGGCCCGCTGCCGGTATGCCCCACCAAGGCGTTGTTGGGGATCGACTGTCCCGGCTGCGGCAGCTTACGCATGGTGTATTCGCTCATGCACGGCAATGTGTTGGCAGCCGCCAGGTTCAACGCTTTGGGCCTGGCGGCCGTCGTGCTGTTGATGTGGGCGTACTTTTCCTGGACCTACGGGCGCCTGGTGGGTCGGCGGATCCGCAGTTGGCAGCATCGGCGCTGGGCTGCCGCCGTGACGCTGTCGCTGGTGCTGGCCTGGTTCGTGGTGCGCAACATCCCCTTTGCGCCCTTCAGTGCACTGCATGTCTGATACCGCCGTGTCCTGAACTCCGACCGGTTCGTCCGCGGTCTAACCTGGGGCGCGATGGTGAACAAATTCACGATGATTCCGGCCACGCTCGCCGTGATCGTCCTGACCGCATTCTCGACCGGCTGCGTCCATCGGTCGTCCGGCCCGCAGCAACCGACCGGTGACGCCGCCGCGGCCGAATTCGCCGCTCGTCTGCATGACAAGGTCACGGCCGACGCGATGATGGCCCACCTGTCCAAGCTGCAAGACATCGCCAATGCGAACAACGGCACTCGTGCGGTGGGTACGCCCGGATACGAGGCCAGCGTCGACTACGTGGTAAACGTTTTGCGCGGCAGCGGATTTGACGTGCAGACCCCCGAATTCTCCGCGCGCGTGTTTCACGCGGAGAAGCCGGAACTCACCGTCGGCGGCAGGCCGGTGGAGGCGCACGCACTGGACTTCAGCCTGGGTACCCCGCCGGACGGGGTGAGCGGGCCGCTCGTCGCCGCACCGGAGAACAATTTGGGCTGCGCGGCCTCCGACTATGCCAACCTGCCGCTGCAGGGCGCCATCGTGCTGGTGGATCGCGGCACCTGCCCGTTCGCGCAGAAGGAGGACGCCGCGGCCCAGCGCGGCGCCGTGGCGATGATCATCGCCGACAACGTCGACGAGCAACAGATGGGCGGCACGCTCGGGCCGGCCACCGAGGTGAAGCTCCCGGTGCTGGGCGTGACCAAGTCGGCGGGGGTGCAGTTGCGCGGCCAGCCCGGACCCACCACGATCAAGCTCATTGCCAGCGCTCAAAACTATCGGGCCCGCAACGTGATTGCGCAGACGAAAACCGGGTCGGCGACCGACGTGGTGATGGCGGGGGCGCACCTGGACAGCGTGCCCGCGGGGCCCGGCATCAACGACAACGGCTCGGGCGTGGCCGCGGTGTTGGAAACCGCTGTGCAGCTGGGCACTTCGCCGTCGGTGCGCAATGCGCTGCGATTCGGCTTCTGGGGCGCCGAGGAACTCGGGCTGATCGGGTCGCGCAACTACGTCGAGTCGCTGGACCTGACGGCGCTGAAAAACATTGCGCTGTACCTGAACTTCGACATGCTCGCGTCGCCGAACCCCGGCTACTTCACCTACGACGGCGACCAGTCGCTGCCCGCGGACGCGCGCGGCCGGCCGGTGGTGCCCGAGGGTTCGGCCGGCATCGAGCGGACGCTGGTGGCCTACCTGAAGTCGGCCGGAAAGACCGCGCAGGACACCTCGTTCGACGGCCGGTCCGACTACGACGGATTCACCCTGGCGGGGATCCCCGCCGGCGGCCTGTTCTCGGGTGCCGAGGGCAAGATGTCCGCGGACCAGGCCAAGCTGTGGGGCGGGACCGCCGACCAACCGTTCGACCCCAACTACCACCAGAAGACCGACACCCTCGACCACATCGACCGCACCGCACTGGGAATCAACGGTGGCGGCGTGGCTTACGCAATCGGTCTGTACGCGCAGGACATCGGCGGGCATAACGGCGTCCCGGCCATGGCCGACCGCACCCGGCACGTGCTCAACAAGTCATGACCTCCCGGCTGGGCGCGACACTGCTGCTGATCGCCGCGCTGGTGGCCGGCTGTTCGTCGACGCGGCCGGGGCTGCCGACGGCCACTCCGGACCTTGGGCGCAACTTGGTCAAGAAGGTGAATGTCGAGGGCATGCTGACCCATCTGCGCGCCTTGCAGAACATTGCCAACGCCAACGGCGGCAACCGCGCGGACGGGACGCCGGGGTTCGACGCCAGCGTGGAGTACGTCGCTAAAACCCTGCGCGACAAGGGGTTCGACGTGCAGACGCCGCAGTTCGACCGGCTCTACACGGTGTCCTTGGGTAAGCCGGCGCTGACCGTTGCGGGCCGCAGCTATCCCGTCGACCAGGCCTCGCTGCTGGTCCAGACGCCCCCCGGCGGGCTGACCGGACAGCCGATCCGGCCGGCGCGGCCATCGGGTTGCGCGGCCAACGATTACCCGGCCGCGGTGCCCAAGGGTGCGATCGCCGTCGTCGACGACGGGCAGTGTTCGGTGGTCGACAAGCAGAACAGCGCGGTGGCCAGGGGCGCGAGCGCGCTGATCGTGCTCAGTTCCCCCGCCGGGCGGGGAGCCCCACCCACGCTGTTCACCCCCGGCTATTTCAAGCAACTGACCGTGCCGGTCGCCGTGCTGGGTTCCTCCGGCGCCGCCGCGCTGACCGGCTCCACCGCACCGATACGTCTGGTGCTGGATGCGCAGAACGTCAAAGTCACCTCCCGAAACGTCGTGGCGCAGACCAAATCCGGGTCAGCCCAAGAGGTCGTCGTGGTCGGCGCGCATCTGGACGGCTCGCGTGCCGGACCCGGGATCAACGACGACGGCTCCGGGGTGGCCGCCGTGCTGGAGACCGCGGTGCAGCTTGGCCCGCTGGCTCCGGTGAACAACGCGGTGCGGTTCGTCTTCTGGGGCGCAGAGGAGGACGGCCTCAACGGCGTCATGGATTACGTGTTCGGCATGGACCGTGAGCAACTCAACGACATCGCGCTGTATTTGAACTTCACCATGCTGGGGTCGCCCAACGCGGGATTCTTCACCGACGACGGCGATCAGTCCGGCCCGCCCGCACCCGGCGTCTCCGCCGCGGACGTGCCCGAGGGCTCGGCCGGCATCGAACGAACCCTGGGCGGCTATCTGAGCCTCGCCGGGAGGCGGGCCGCCGACATGCCGTTGGACACCAGGGCCGACTACCACCCCTTCATGGTTGCCGGCGTGCCCGTCGGTGGCATGACCACCGGCGCCTCGCAGCTGAAAACCGCC
>DASTKA010000822.1:0-3902 GCA_035716165.1 Mycobacterium sp.
AACTCGCCGACCATGGTGCTGCTAATACTCGGGGCGGTGAAACTGGGCGCGATCGCCGGCATGCTGAACCACCACCAGCGCGGTCAGGTGCTCGCGCACAGCGTCGGCGTGCTGGACGCCAAGGTGTTGATCGGCAGCGACGATCTGCTCGAGGCCGTCGCCGAATCCGGGGCGCACGTCGCCGACGCGATGACCGTCGACGAATTGGAGCGGCTGGCCGCCGACGCGCCCATCCACAATCCGGCGGTGACTTCATCGGTGCTGGCCAAGGAGAACGCCTTCTACATTTTCACCTCGGGTACGACCGGCGCGCCCAAGGCCAGTGTGATGACGCATTACCGGTGGCTGTGGGCGATGGGTGGGTCCGGCGCGCTCGGCACTCGGTTGAAGGGCGGCGACACGCTATACTGCTGTCTTCCGCTGTACCACAACAATGCGCTGACCGTGGCGGTCTCGGCGGTGCTCAGCGCCGGTGCCACGCTCGCTTTAGGCCGCTCGTTTTCGGCGTCGCGGTTCTGGGACGAGGTGATCCGCTACGACGCCACCGCGTTCGTCTACATCGGCGAGGTCTGCCGCTATCTGCTCAACCAGCCGGAGAAGGACACCGACCGCAAACACAAGGTGCGCGTGATCGCCGGCAACGGGCTGCGCGCCGACATCTGGGACGAGTTCACCACGCGGTTCAACATTCCGCGGGTCTTCGAGTTCTACGGCGCCAGCGAAGGCAATCTCGGGTTCGTCAACGTGTTCAACATCCCCAAGACCGCCGGGATCTGTCCCACCCCGGTGGCGTTCGTCGAGTACGACGCCGAGACCGGTGAACCGGTTCGCGATTCCAACGGCCGGCTGCGCAAGGTGCGCGGTGGCAAGCCGGGGCTCTTGCTGAGCAAGGTCACCAGCTTTCAGCCGTTCGACGGCTACACCGACGCCGAAGCCACCGAGAAGAAGTTGGTGCGCAACGCTTTCCGCAACGGCGACGTGTGGCTCAACACCGGCGACCTGATGCGGCCGCAGGGCTGGCGCCACGCCGCGTTCGCCGACCGGCTCGGTGACACCTTCCGCTGGAAGGGTGAAAACGTCGCGACCACCGACGTCGAGGCGGCCCTGTCGGTTGACCCGAACATCGAAGCCGTCACGGTATTCGGGGTCGAGGTGCCCGGCACCGACGGGCGCGCCGGGATGGCCGCCGTGGTGCTGCGCGAGGGCAAGCAGTTCGACGGCGCGTCGCTGGCCAAAGCGGTATACGAGCGGCTGCCCGGCTACGCGGCCCCGCTGTTCGTGCGGGTCGTCGACTCGCTGGAGCAGACGTCGACGTTCAAAAGCATGAAGGGCGATCTGCGCGAGCAGGGCTACGGATCCGACCTGCCCGATCCGCTGTACGTGCTGAAGAGTCGCGACGAAGGCTACGTGCCCTACTACGACGAATACCCCGATGAGGTAGCGGCCGGCTCCCGTCCCGCGGGCTGACCGGCAGCCAACGGTTGAACTTCGGAGACCGTGTCGAGTTGTCGTGCTGTAATGGCCGTATGGCCGGCTATCGCCACGTGCTCGGCTTTCCGCTGCGAGCGCCTCGGCTGCCCGGGATTCCCCGGGTCGGCCGGGTGCCGAGCGGCCGCACCGTGGAGTTGCCGGGCCGCGGCAGCACCTACGTGGTTGACTCCGGGCCGGTCGCCGGCGCACCGACGTTCATGCTTTTGCATGGGCTCGCCTGCACCGGGCTGATGATGTGGTATCCAGCCCTGGAAATGATGCGCGGGTTCGGGCGAGTGGTGGTGTTCGACCAGCGCTCGCACGGGCAGGGCATCAGCGCGCCGCGGTTTCTGCTCGAGGACTGCGCCGATGACGTCGCCGCGCTCGCCGATGCCCTGGATATCGAGACGTTCGTCCCGATTGGTTATTCGATGGGATCGGCTGTCGCACAGCTGGTTTGGCGCCGACACCCGCACCGGATCGACGGCCTGGTGCTGGGCGCGGCGCCGACCGGATGGTGGAATGGTGTGACCTGGGAACGGGTTGGTGCGGGCGTGTTCGCCGCGTTGATCGAGGCGGTCAGCCCGCGTCCCGCCCTCCCGCGGCCGGCAGCGCCCGACGGTGACAGCCATGTCCGCGATGACCTGCAGTGGGTGCTGAGCCAGCTGCAAAGCACGAGCCCCGGCGGAATCGCCCGCGCGGTCGCCGAGACCACGCGGTTCGACTCGACCTCATGGGTCGGGCAGATCGACGTGCCGACGTCGGTACTGATTCCGCTGCGCGACAGGGCGATTCCACCACGACAACAGTTCTGGCTGGCAAATCAGATACCCGAGGCGCACGTCGTGACCGTCGATGCCGGGCATACGTGCACCATGTTGCAGTCCGACGAGTTCGTGTCGGCGCTGCGCGAGGCCGTCGATTCGGTGCGGCAACGCATCGACCCCAAGCCCGGCGACCTGGCGACCGGACGATTACCGGCCTCGCGCTGAGCCACGAAGAACTGAACGTTCCGCTAGCTCGGGGCGGGGTGGCGGACGAACGCACGTGGCTGGGCGAAAGCGCGGATTCCCTCGATGCCGAGCTCGCGGCCGATACCGGACTGGCCGCAGCCGCCGAACGGCAGGCGCGGGTCCTGGGCAGCCATGCCGTGGCAGTTCACGCTGACCGTACCGGCCACGAGCTGGCCCGCGATGCGGTCGGCTAGCGCGTCTTCTCCTGTCCAGACCGACGCGGTGAGGCCGAATTCGGTTGCGTTGGCAGCGGTTACGGCGTCATCGATGCTCTCGTAGCCGAAGATCGGCAGCACCGGACCGAACTGCTCCTCGGTGGCCAGCTTCGAGTCCGGGGCGAGGTCGGTGACGACGGTTGGCAGCGTGAAGTATCCGCCCGTGTCGGCGTCCGCCTCGCGGATCCGTCCCGCGGTCCGCGCCGTCGCGCCCCGCGCCTCGGCATCGCCGACCAGCGCGCTGACCCGGTTGCGTCCGGCGGCGGTGTGCAGCGGCCCCAGCGTCACCTCATCGGCGAGGCCGTCCCCGACGACCTCCCGACCGCAGCGCGCGAGCACCGCCTCGGCCAGCTCACCGACGCGTTCCGCGGGTGCATAGAGGCGCTTGATCGCCATACACACCTGACCGCCGGTGGTGTAGGTCGCTGTCACCAGCCGGTCCACCAGCTCGTCGCTGACCGAGATGTCGGGCGCGATGATGGCGGCGTCGTTGCCGCCGAGCTCGAGCAACACCGGGGTGAGCCGCGGGGCGGCCGCGGCCATGACGGCGCGCCCGGTGGCGACGCCGCCGGTCAGTGAGATGAGGTCGATCCCCGGATGGGTGACCAGCTCCTGGGCCAGCCCGGTGCCCGGCCCGGCGAGCACGTTCACCACCCCCGGCGGCAGCGCCGCAGCCAGCGCCCCGGCGAGATGCAGCGCGGCGAGCGGACAGGTCGGCGGAAGCTTGACCACGGTGGTGTTGCCCGCGGTCAGCGCTGACGCCAGCTTCGTGATCGTCAGCGCGAGCGGCCAGTTGAACGGGATCACAAGTGCGGCCACACCAAACGGCTCCCGGTGCAGCCGTGGGTACGTCGAGCCGGGGTCAACCTGCTCGGGCGCCAGCGCCGCCTCGGCCATCGATCCGATGAACGCGGCCAGACTCGGTCCGGTACTGATCTCGAAACTAGCCTCGCTGAGCACCTTCCCGTGCTCACGGGTGTACAGCCGCGCCCCATCCCGCCCGGACAACTCTTCGGCGGCCTCGGTGGCCGCGGCCGCCATAGCGGCGACCCGATCGGGAACACTGAGCGCTCGCCATCCGGGCGCTGCCCGACGTGCCGCCGACACCGCGGCGTCGAGCTGTGCGCTGTCGGCGGCGGGTGCGTGGCCGACGATCTCGGCGGGGCGGGCCGGATTGTGGATCGGGTAGTTTCCGGCGGCGCCT
>DASTKA010000823.1:0-4828 GCA_035716165.1 Mycobacterium sp.
TGTATGCGCTGTGCAACGGCTGGATCGACGAGGGCACCACGGTCGTCGAGGCGTCGTCGGGTTCGACGGCGGTGTCGGAGGCCTATTTCGCGGCCCTGCTCGGGCTGCCGTTCGTCGCCGTGATGCCGGCGGCGACGAGCACGTCGAAGGTAGCGCTGATCGAATCCCACGGCGGCCGTTGTCATTTCGTGCAGAGCGCCGGCGAGGTCTACGCCGAAGCCGAGCGGGTCGCCCGCGAGACCGGCGGGCACTACCTGGACCAGTTCACCAACGCCGAACGCGCTACCGACTGGCGGGGCAACAACAACATCGCCGAATCGATCTTCGAGCAGATGCACGAGGAGCGCTACCCCGTCCCGGACTGGATCGTGGTCGGGGCGGGGACCGGGGGAACCAGCGCCACGATCGGGCGCTACATCCGCTACCGGCGGCACGCCACCCGGCTGTGCGTGGTCGACCCGGAGAACTCCGCGTTCTTTCCCGCCTATGCCGAGGACCGCGACGACATCGTCATGCCCACCTCGTCACGCATCGAGGGCATTGGCCGCCCGCGGGTGGAGCCGTCGTTTCTGCCCGGCGTCGTCGACCGCATGGTGGCTGTCCCGGACGCGGCATCGATCGCGGCCGCACGGCACGTCAGCGCCGTGTTGGGGCGCCGGGTGGGGCCGTCGACCGGCACCAACCTGTGGGGGGCGTTTGGCCTGCTCGCCGAGATGGTTGCCGAGGGCCGCAGTGGTTCGGTGGTCACGCTGCTCGCCGACAGCGGTGACCGGTACCGCGACACCTATTACAGCGACGAGTGGGTGCGGGCGCAGGGGCTGGATCCGGCGGGCCCGGCCGAGGCGCTGGTGGAGTTCGAGCGATCGTGCTCCTGGACGTGACCTGGCGCACCGCGGTTTGGCCAGTCGATGGCCCGGTGCGATAGGCTGTCGAAGCTTCAAGCGGGGTGTGGCGCAGCTTGGTAGCGCGCTTCGTTCGGGACGAAGAGGCCGTGGGTTCGAATCCCGCCACCCCGACCAGTAATCCACAAGCCTGGCCAGGGCCGCTATGCCAAAGGCATAGCGCCAGTTTCGGTGAGGTACGCCACCAGCATGCCGCGGCTTGGGCCGGAGGATATTGCCGTTTCCATGAATAACGCGCAGCGGGCACAGGAGCGAGCGCAAATATCACGGCGAGCGGCGCTGGAAATGCAAGCGCGGGCCCGCGCAGGGCTGGACGTCGTCATAGGTCGCTGAAGTGCATCCGGCTGGTGAGTTGTCGAGCGATGTCCACCAGCTGGGCATTTCGGTCTTCAGAAAGGCGCTTGAGCAGTTCGAAAGCCTCTAAAGCGGTGATGTTGAAACGCGCCATCAGGATGCCTTTGGCCTGTCCGATCAGGTCTCCACTGGCCAATTGGCTGTGGAATTGGCCTTGCCGGCGCGCGGTGTCCCTCGACAAACTAACCCCTCCTCAGATCGCTCATCGTGCTCGTATCGACGCTAGCGCCGTTTCGGAGCATGATCAGCGTTGAGAACCACACCCTTCGTCGGCGGTCCTTGCGGTTCGCATTAGAGGATGCTGGTAGATGGACCGGGTAGATTCCGATGCGGCGGATTTTGGTCGGGAGGCACACAGTGAGAACGGTGTTGCTCGACACCACCGACCTCGGCGAGGCCGAGGAGGTTCTCAGCGCCGCCTACACAAAGCAGCGCTACAACGCACCCAGCCGCGGGGCAACCCGTACACGAGTGCTGCGCTCGCAAATTGGTTCCCTGATCGCCGACGAGATCAAATTCAGCTGCGACCTCGAAATCGAAGTTGACCCTATGGCCGAAATCGCGCTCTGCCGGATCCGCTCCGGAGTCACCGCCCAACGATTTCCTGATGGGCACGTCGAGGCATGCGGCCCGCACGAAGTAACCGCGGTCGGCGCATACGCCGATACCCCATTCATCGGCAGCGTGTTCAAAGCGCACTACGACGCGCTCGCCATCGACCGACGCCTGTTGAGTCAGATAGCAGCAGGACCTCAGAAGGGCAGCGACACCGAATCCGTCCAGCTGACAAGCAGTTTGGCAATTTCCCCGGCCGCCAACAGCCACATGGTCAAAGCAGTCGACTACGTGTGCCAAAGTGTTTTAACGGATCCCCACGCCGCGCAAACGCCTCTGATAGCGGGCGCAGCTGGACGTTACCTAGCCGCGACCATGCTCGCGACGTTCCCCAACACCGCCGTGCTCGAGCCGACCATCGAAGATCGCCACGATACGACGCCCGTGTTATTGCGGCGAGCCGTTGCCTACATCGACGACAACGCCCACAAGGACATCTCACTTACCAACATCGCCCGCCACGTCTATGTGAGCCCCCGTGCGTTGCAGCTGATGTTCCGCAAGCACCGCGACTGCACACCAACCGAATACCTACGCAGGGTGCGACTGCACCATGCTCACCTCGACCTCGTCCGAGAGAACCGGTTGACGTCCACCGTTGGCCAGATCGCCTACCGGTGGGGATTCAACCACGTTGGCCGCTTTTCCGTCTTCTACCGCCAGCAATACGGACAGAGCCCCCACGACACGCTTCGGACCTAAAGGCTAGCGGAACACCCGGTTCCAGCCGGGGAGAAGGGCTTTCCGAGATTCTTAAATTGCTCGGGAATGTAAGCAGCGCACTATTCGGTGTACCGTCATCGTTGTTCGGCGGGACGTTGGCGTCCGGGACAGACTCAACTGGTTCGGCGGGACGTTGGCGTCCGGGACCTGGCGAATCTCATGCTTGGGTTCTCGCAGCGGGCACCCGTCACGATGGAGGGCTCCCTCCATGAGCGCCGATGACACGTCGCAGCCGGTGAGTCCGGCACGGCGTGACGATCTGCGCATCACCCTAGCCCTACGGCGAGACAAGCTCGTTCACCAGCGCGTGGACGTACTTGCACAGATTCGCACGCTTTCCAGACAGCTCGAATCGATCGACCGCCACCTTGAACACATCGCGCACATCGAGGCCGCGCACAACGAGCACTGATCGCATCACCCGAAACCGGGCCGATATAGTGGATCTCACCGTAATGCTGAGCAAACAGCGTTGACATTCGTCGCTGTCCAAAACTCCAAGTGATCGCCTCGCGAGACCGCAGGCTGCTGAAACGGCACGGGGTAATGCCTGCCACCGGTCTCGACGCATGAGGGCGACACTCAGTGACCAATCTTGACGATCTAAGCCTGCTCAGCGACGTTCTGCGCGCCATCTATTCGGCGGACGCCGGCGATTTTCCCCAGGTGCTGGACGACCTGACCAAGGCGGCCGCGCGCTGGGTGCCGGGTGCCGAGGAAGCGGGGATCACCGTCACCACCCGACAGAACGAGGTCAGCACTCCGTCGGTCACGCACGACTGCGCCCAGTTACTCGACGAGTTCCAGCAGCGCCACCTGGAAGGCCCCTGCGTGCACGCCGCATGGACCCGCAAGGTCGTCGTGATCGACGACCTTGAAGCCGACTCGCGCTGGCCGAAGTATCGGGCCGACGCGCTCACGTACACGCCGATTCGCAGCGTGCTGTCACTGCCCATGTTCGCCGACGAGCTCAGCATGGGGGCGCTGAACTTCTACGCCGAGCGCCCGCAGTCCTTCTCCGAAGACTCTCGCCGGATCGGCGCCGTCTTCGCGACCTTGGGCGCCCTGGCGTGGAGCAACGTCGTGCGCACCCAACAGTTCAAGGAAGCCCTGAGCACCCGCGACACGATCGGCCAGGCCAAAGGCATCCTCATCGAGCGCTACGACCTCGACGACCAGACTGCGTTCAACACCCTGATCAAACTGTCGCAGAGCATGAACACTCCGCTGCGAGACGTCGCGCGCCGGGTGATCGAGGACGCAACAGGGCGGTGACGTCATGGGATGGCCGCCGTGCGCCGAACTGAACATGCTGCGGCTCAAGGTATTTCGCTAGGCTTCCCACTCCGGTTCCAGGCGCTGTGTTCGGATGTGGGACGAGGCCCCGTGCGTGCGCCCCGGACCACGAACAACGATGGGTTGAATTCGCGTCCAGCCGTGTAATTGGGTGCGGCCCACCAGGCGGCAATGGTGGGTGACGGCCAGCCGGCGAGCCGCCTTGGTGAAGGTCTGGTTGGTCACCACGACCGTCCGGTTACAGCCATGATGGAGCGCACCGGACACGACCTGCTGGACCGCGGCCACGCCCACCGCCTTCGTCAGCCTCTTGCATTGGACGGCCATGCGGACGCCGTCCTTCTTGGCGATCAGATCCACGCCGTAGTCGCCAGTGCTCGCAGTGGGCGTGACGCCGTAACCCGCGACACGAAGCTGCGCCGCAACGAATTCCTCGAACTCGGTCCCGGACATCCGATCGATGGCCCGCAGGCCGGATTTCGCGTACTTGAGGTCGCGTCGTCGCTGTGCGTCGGTCTGGTAGCGATCCCGTTGCACCGAAAGCCACCACAGGACGGCCGCCGCGATGGCGAGCCCAACCAGGCCGGCCGCGCATCCCGCGGCCAAGCTGCCGGTGGTCCGCTGCGTGAAATACCAAGGGACCGCCAACCCCACCACGAGGAGCGACCCGAGCGCCTTCTCCATGACTCCTCAACGTGCCGTTACCGCCGACGCCGACTTGTCGATGAACCTAGTGGATGCCACCGACAATCCGGCGCAATCCAGCGACGATCAGCGCAGGGGCGAAGTCGCGCCGTGGCACGCGGGGCGGCTCAACCGGTCCGGGAAGCGTTCCGCCACAACCTGAGCGGTATCAGACGCAGTCGGCGCACACCGGAAGGCCGGAGCTGGAGCCATGCATGCGGCTCCGATGCTGCACCAAAAAGCAGCTCGAGCAG
>DASTKA010000824.1:0-5593 GCA_035716165.1 Mycobacterium sp.
TGGGCGACAACGATGCGGTGGCCACAGGCCCGCGTCGCAGCCTGCTGGCCGAGCACGGCCTGGTGGCCCCGTCGTTGCCGCGACCGTACGGGCTCGACGCCACCCCACTGCAGCAGCTGATCGTGATGCAGGAGTACGACCGCCGCGGCCTCCAGCAACCCTCGATGGCCATCGGCCAATGGGTGTTGCCGGTGGTGCTCAAACACGGCAGCCGCGAGCAGGTCGAGGCGCTGGCCGCGCCGACGCTGCGCGGGGAGCTGATCTGGTGTCAACTCTTCAGCGAACCCGAGGCCGGTTCGGATGTTGCGTCACTCGCATTGCGCGCCACCAAAATTGATGACGGATGGATACTGAGCGGTCAGAAGATCTGGACCACCCAAGCCCACCTTGCCAACTGGGGTTTGTGCCTGGCGCGCACTGGAACCGCGGATTCCAAGCACCGCGGCCTGAGCATGTTTTTGATCGACATGACCAACCCGCGGCTGGACGTGCGGTCAATCAAACAGGCAAGTGGCGAAGCAGAGTTCAATGAAGTCTTCTTCAACGACGTGTTCGTGTCCGACGCGATGCTGCTGGGACAACCCGGCCAGGGCTGGGCGCTCACTCTGGATACCCTCGCGCAGGAGCGGCTGTTCATCGGCACGTATCGCGACACCGGCAACGAACAGCGCATCCGGGCAATCATCACCGACGGGCGCTACGCCGGAACACGCGACGACGCGCTGCGCACCCTGGGCCGCATCAGCGCCCGCGGGGCGGCGATTGCGGCCATGAATCTCCGGGAAACATTGCGCCGCCTGCAGGGCCACAGCCCGGGTCCTGCAACCAGCATTGCTAAGGCCGCGGCCTCGATGCTGCACGTCGACGCCGCCGCGGCCGCGCTGAATCTCATCGGCACGGCCGGTGCGATCAGCGAGACCCACTGTGAGCCAGTCTTTCACGAACTCGACATCCCGACCTGGGTGATCGGCGGAGGCACCCTGGAAATTCAGCTCAACACCATCGCCACCTTCGTCCTGGACCTACCCCGTCGCTAATGAGCCCACACAACACCAGCATCGACATCGTCACCGACGGCCTGCATATGCCCGAATGTCCACGCTGGCATGACGAACACTTGTGGTTCTCAGACATCCGTGGCGACGCCGTCTACCGCATTGACGACGGCCACCCCGTGCGTGTACACCAGTTCCCCGCAGGGGAGGAGCCCGCCGGCCTAGGCTGGCTCCCCAACGGTGATCTACTCGTCGCCAGCATGGCCAAACGGGTCGTCTACCGGGTATCCGACGAGCAGGTCGCCGTGCATGCTGACGTGAAAGCCCTTACTCCGCATCAGATCAATGACATGGTGGTAACTTCCGACGGTACCGCGTTCATCACCCAGCTCGGCTTCGATCTCGACGCACCGCAACCCAACCCGCAGCCAACCGTCGTGATCCGCGTCGATCCAGCCGGCACCATAAGCGCGGCCGCCGACGAACTGATGGTGCCAAACGGCATCGCGATCGACGACACCGAAAGCACCCTGGTGGTAGCCGAATCGGGTGCTGCCCGGTTGACGAGATTCACCCTGACGGGCGGTCAGCTGACCGACCACAGTATCGAGCCACTGCCTGCCACGGCCGCCGTGCCGTTTTGTGCGCCCGACGGCCTATGCCTCGATGAGCAGGGTGGGCGCTGGGTGGCCGACTCGATCAACAAGCGGGTTTTTCGTATTCACGATGGGGTCATCACCGACGAGCACCGCCTCGAACAGTTCGTGCTGGCTTGCGTTCTCGGCGACCACGACCGCCGCAGCCTCTACGTCTGTGTCACCGACGCCTGGCACAAGTCCGATACCAGCGAACAACCGACCGGTCGCATCGTGCGCCTAAGAACCGCCGTCCCCGGTGCAGGCAGCCCTTAAGACCCCTAAATGCATCGCCAATGACATCGGCGCCACCAGGGACGCGACGACAGTATCCATGGCTTGCGATCCTGACGGATCCTTGCGTGAGCGGATCGGCCGCATCCATGGACCCTTTATTACAGTCATTCCGTGCCGGATTCACCGGCAAATTGCACCCTCAGCACGAACTCTGCTGAGCGCCTTCAAGGTTCCGACGGTGTGGCTACTGCTCGACTCCGACGACGACGTTCCGCGCGGCGGCACCGGCAAGGTCGACATCCGTCGGCTGCGCGCGATGTTGGTGGGCCAGGCTCAGGGAACTCGCGTCCAGGGCTGACAGTTCTGCGACTCGAAAGCCTTCACCGATGAGTTGATGTTCGCGAACATCGGGCCGATGGAGGTATTCGTCTGCAGTACATGATCCTTGTTCGCATCCGGCGTGCTGTAGGTGAACCACGAGCACATCGAGTCCTGGGTCGGCACGTTGTTGATCCACACTCCGAAGGCCGACCCGGACCCGCTCGTGTGGTACAGGCCCGGGGAGATATCGGGCCCGACGAGAAAGACACCATTGCCGGGAATCGGGTCCAGCAGGTCGGCATCGCCGGTGCCGCGAGCGCGATCGCCGAAACGCAGGCGACGAATACTGCGGATGCGCGAAGCGGTGGGGACATTCTTCCTCGCTCTGTTGCCCCCTGGTGCTGCAGCGTATGCCTAGGTGTGTGTAGGCGACAAGTGATGTCGCGTGGGCGGCCTCACGGAGTCGTTGAACCGCCGGCGTCGGCCACCACCCCGCGCGCGATGAGGTGATCGATCAACGGAACCGCGCCGGCGGCAAGATGTTCCGCCATGGCCGCGCGGGCGAGCTTGTCGTCGCGCTTTTTCAAGGCGGACAAGATCCGCCGATGGTCCTGCATCGATTGTTCGGGCCAGCCCTCGATGGCGGGAAACACCGATTCGGGGGCATAGCGGGTGATCTGCGACATCAGCTGCGCGAGTTTCGGC
The DNA here is from genome assembly GCA_035716165.1 of Mycobacterium sp. GTDB lineage: Bacteria > Actinomycetota > Actinomycetes > Mycobacteriales > Mycobacteriaceae > Mycobacterium. The sequence goes on from DASTKA010000824.1 coordinate 2,894, forward strand.
GAGTCCGCCGCGACGTTGATGGCGCGGTGGAACTCATGGTTCAAGCGGACGGTGCGCTCATCTTCACCACCGGCGTAGGCATCCTCCAGCTGCGCCTGGATCTCCTTGAGCTCGTGCAGTTGGTCGTCGGTGATGTTGCTCGCCGCCCGCGCGGCCAGCTCGCCACCGACGTGCGCCTGCACGTTGGCCACGTCGGTGACGTCGCGTCCGGTGACCGGCAACACCACAAATCCGCGACGCGGCTGCTGGTTGATCAGGCCCTCGGCGCACAGCGCGAACAGCGCCTCACGCACCGGGGTGACACTGATACCCAACTCCGCGGCCAATTGGTCCAGCCGAACATACGATCCGGCGGCATACGTCCCGTCGAAGATCCGCCTGCGGATGATCCGCGCAACGTCCTCGGAAAGTTGAGGCCGCGCAGCGAAATCCGGAACACTCATCCGCTTAAACCTGATACTCGGCGAGCAGTCGCTTGCTGATGATGTTCTTCTGGATCTCGCTGGTGCCCTCGCCGATCAGCAGGAACGGCGCGTCACGCATCAGCCGCTCGATCTCGTATTCCTTGGAATAGCCGTAGCCGCCGTGGATCCGGAAGCTCTGCTGGGTGACCTCGGTGCAGTACTCGCTGCACAGGTATTTGGCCATCCCGGCGGCAACATCGTTGCGCTCCCCGGAGTCCTTCAGCCGCGCCGCGTTGACCATCATCAGGTGTGCGGCTTCGACTTTGGTCGCCATCTCGGCCAGCTGGAACGCGATGGCCTGGTGCTCGGCGATCGGCTTGCCGAAGGTCTCGCGTTGCTGCGCGTAGCGCACCGCGAGCTCGAAGGCGCGGATTCCCACGCCGCAAGCGCGCGCCGACACGTTGACCCGCCCGACCTCGATGCCGTCCATCATCTGGAAGAAGCCCTGCCCGGTGGTGCCGCCCAAAATGTCATCGGCACCGGCCTGATACCCGTCGAAAATCATCTCCGTTGTTTCGATGCCCTTGTAGCCCAGCTTCTCGATCTTGCCCGGAATGCGCAGGCCGGGAACGACTTCGCCGAAACCGACCGGCTTCTCGACGAGGAATGCGGTGAGGTTGCGGTGCGGTTTGTCCGAGCCCTCGTCGGTGCGCACCAGCACCGCCACCAAGGTCGAGGTGGCGCCATTGGTCAGCCACATCTTCTGACCGTCGATGGTGTACGTGCCGTCATCATTGCGGCGCGCCCGGGTGCGGATCGCCGCGACGTCAGAACCCAGCTCCGGCTCCGACATGGAGAACGCGCCGCGGGTCTCGCCGCCCGCCATCCGCGGCAGGAATCGCTGCTTCTGCTCATCGGTGCCGTGCTGGCGCAGCATGTACGCCACGATGAAGTGCGTATTGAGGACGCCGGACACGCTCATCCAGCCGCGTGCCAATTCCTCGACGCACAGCGCGTAGGTCAACAACGACTCCCCCAGCCCGCCGTACTCCTGGGGAATCATCAGGCCGAACAGGCCCATCTCGCGCATCTGGTCGACGATCGCCTGCGGGTAGGTGTCAGCGCGTTCCAGCTCGGCCGCGTGGGGAATGACCTCCTTCTCGACGAATTTCCGCACGGTGGCGATGATTTCGGTCTGCAACTCGGTCAATCCGAGGGTCTGGGCGAGTTTGGTCATGTGTTGCGTATCCCTTCGGTCCGCTCAGCAGGCGATGGTCTTGGCGTTCGTCAGACGCTCGATGTCGTCGGCGCTCAAGCCCAGACGCCCAAGGACGTCGGTGGTGTCTTGCCCCAGGGTGGGCGCGGGCGCGCTGGGCGGATGTGTGCCGTCGAATGCGGCCGGCAGGCCCGGGGCGAGATAGTCACCGAGACCTGGTTGCCGCAATCGCGAAAACAATGGATTGTCAGTCAGTTTCGGCCCCGCGACGACCTCGGCGAAGGTGCGGTACCGTTCAAACAGCACGGTGGTGCCGGACAGCGCGGTGGTGATCTCGTCGGCGGTGTGATCCTTGAACCAGGTGGCGAACAAACTCGACAGCACGTCACGGTGGCGGTATCGATCGCCTTCGACGCCGAAGTCGGCGCCCAGCGCCTCGGCGAGCGCCGACACCGCGGCGCCCGTGCCCGTCACCGCGAGCAGATCGCGAAAATGCCGGCCGGTCAAGGCGACCACCATGAACCTGGCCCCGTCGCTGCTGACGAAGTCCTGTCCGTACTGGCCATAGATGGCGTTGCCCAGCCGTTCGCGTTGGGTCCCGTTGACTTGCGGTTCGGTCAGCAGCCCCAGGTTGGCGGCGGTGGCCAGGGCGACGTCCTCCAGCGCCAGGCTGATCCGCGCGCCCGCGCCGGACTTTTCGCGGTGGTGGACGGCGGTGACGACGGCGAGCGCCGCGTACAGTCCGCAGCACACGTCCCAGGCCGGTAGGACGTGATTGATCGGACCGCCATGATCGGGCGGGCCGGTGACGAGCGGATACCCGAGGCCCGCGTTGACCGTGTAGTCCACTCCGGTGGAACCGTCACCGCGCCCGAGTAACTGGACGTGAATCACGTCGGCGCGCTTGGCCGCCAGGACTTCGTGGCTGAGCCAGGACAAACCGGCGGCGTTGGTCACGACAACGCCGTCACCCTCGACGATCAGCCGCTGCACCAGCTCATGGCCGTCCGGGGACCGCAGATCGATGGTGGCCGAACGCTTTCCCTTGTTCAGGCCGGTCCAGTAGATCGAGGTGCCGTC
>DASTKA010000825.1:0-4425 GCA_035716165.1 Mycobacterium sp.
GTGGTCATGGTGTGCTCTCCTTCAGCGGTGTTCAGTCCGAGAAGATTTCGCGGTTGACCGTGTGCAGATACGGGATCGCGAGGAACGGGGTGATGTAGAAGATGTCGTAGAGCCACCAGCCGACGACCGGGAACACGACACCGGCGTAACGCACGTCGGCGTACATCGTCATGTTGAACACGTAAGCCGTCCAGATCACGACACCCATCCAGCAGGTGACGATCATCCACTGATGGCCCCAGCGCTTCATCTGCAGGAAGCCGATCGCCGCAGCGACTCGCATGGAGAACACAGTGAGGATCAGCCCGGCGACATAAGCCTTTTCGCCCGGCCCCGCTGCGCCGCCGATCCACAGCTCGTTGTAGTGCCAGAAGTAGCCGGCGTCGAACATGTTGCCCCAGCCGACCATCAGCACGCGGTTGATCAAGGTGTGGTTGGCGACGAGGTCTAAGGCCCACCCGAGGCTGTTGAGGCAACCGTCGATCAAGACCAGGTAGCCGATCAAGGTGACAATCATGGGCCGGACCGACAGCCCGGTATAGGAAGGAGTCACACGCATGGACCAGAAGGAGAAGAACCGCAAGAAGGCGTTGATCGTCCTGCAGATCGTCATCTACGGATACCTGCTGGCGATGTTCGGGATACAGCTCTACATGTCGTTCGCGCGGGGGTGGTGGGACCTGTGAATCTGCCCTTGCTGAAACGACATTCGGGCGGCACACCGGCCGGTGCCGACGGCTCGGTCACCCTCGAGGATCACGACGACGAATCACGCCAGGCCCAGCGCCGCGCGGATAAGTGGATGATCATCGGCGCCGCGCTGATGGGCATGTGGGCACCGGGCCTGATCGGATTTCCCATCTTCATGCGTGGGGTATGGCTGCAGCGCCAGGCCCTCCGCGCCGGCCTGTCGGTTCGGCCCATGATCGTCACGTTGATCGGCTACCTGACCCTGATCGACGGAATGCTCAACAGCCTGGGCTGGGCCCTGGACCTGGTTGCCAACCACACCTTGATCAACCGCGTGCTGATGGTCGGCTGGGGCAACATGTTCGACGCCGGTTACTTCTGGCATTACAACGAGCTGTGGGTCGGGGGCGCGGCGGGACCGGGCGAGAAAGCCTATGTGGCCGGCCTCATCCTGACGGTCTTCTCGATGCGGGTGGCCGCGGCGATCGGCTTCCTACAGATGAAGCGGTGGGGTCACCAATGGATGGTCGTCACGTGCTGGATGGGCGTGGTGATCTGGTCGGCCTATGTGTTCAACATGACCATGTTCGCCGACGTGCGGTACGCCGGTGTCGTCTTCCCGGTCATCGGCTGGTGGCTCTACGACATCTTCTACATCACCCCCTTCCTCGCAATCCCCTATCTGCACACCGTCAATCGCGAAATCTTCTCCGACTAGCAAGGAGTAGTGCCATGACAAGCCCTTCCGCACCGGCGTCCACCGACGACAAAGACCCGAGCGCCGATCTCGAACCGGGGACCACGCCGTACTACGCGCGGATGCACAAATGGATCAAGCGCGCCGTGTTGGTGTGCCTCGTAGCCCTGGTGATCGAGGGCGCCTTCACGTTGCCGTTCATGGCCGTCTACTACGGCTACCCGACGCTGAGCCTCACCCAGATCTGCAGTGAGCTACTCAAGATCCGGTACTCCAACGACACTTTGGAGTGCAAGTACCCCTACCCGCCGTTCGGGCCACCCGAGGGCGCCGAGGGCAAGGCCACCGCGCAGGACGTTTGGGGCATCCAGCCGATACCGAAGTATCACCGGCTGGGATTCCGCGAACTCGTCAAGATCCACGACGAAAGGCTCGCCCGTCAAGCGGCCCAACAGCATTCGGCGCCGCAGCCGTGACGGGGCCGGCCCGTTGAGCTAGGCGCTGCGGCCGCCCGCCGGCGACGACGGCTGATCCTCGGAAGCCAGCTCGAGCACGTTGATCTCACCTGTGCCGCCGTCAACCTCGACGAGCGCACCAGGCGGTAACGCACGAGTGGCGCCCTGGACGTCGACCACACAGGGGAAGCCGAATTCACGGGCGACCACGGCGGCGTGTGACATGGGGCCACCCAGCTCGGTCACCACGGCAGCGGCATAACAGAATGCGGCGGTGTAACCGACGTCGGTGACTTCGGCGACGAGGATCTCACCCGGCTGCAGGTCGTCGATGGTGTCGGGTCGCACGATGCGTACGCGGCCGCGCACCCGGCCCCCGCACACGCCAACACCGCGCAGGGCGCCCCCGATGGCCAGCGTCTGCGCCGACGCGATCGACGGCTGCCAGCTGCCGCTGAACACCGTCGGCGGAGCGACTCCGACCAGCCTGCGCTGCTCGGCCCTGCGTTGGGCCACCAGCGCGGCCACGTCCGCCGGAAGGGCATCGAGTTCGTCGACGAGTAGGTAGAAGACGTCATCGGCGGTGTCGAAGATTCCTGCCTCGACCAACCGGCGCCCGTACTCGCGCAGCAGGGTGCGCAACACCCAGTTCGCCCGCACGACCTTGTCACGGCGGACTTCGCGGTCGCGCAGTTGCTGGGTGGTCAGTGCCGCAACAGGCCTGGCGTGCAATGGAATCCGGGGCCGCTCCGGCGGCGGCGCGGCCGGGGCGCTCATGGCCCGGATCACCATACGGACCAGCAGCTCGGGGTCGTCGGCGTAGCTGGTTGACCGCATCTCGAGCTCGGCCGGTCCGCGGTGCCCGATCAGCGCCAGCTCGGCCCGCAGCGCCGCATGGAATTCCGGCGCCTCGACGGCCAACTTGTCCAGCCGGTCCCCCGGCTCGGCCAGCAGCGCCGCCACTTTCGGATCACGTTGTGCGGCAACCACCAACCGCTGCAGCGCCTCGACCGAACGCGCGCTGACCAATTCCGGGCCGCCCGGCGCGGCGATGTCTCGCCCGCACAGCCCGCGCAGCAGCACGTTGAACGCCGCGCACAACAGGAACGAGCCCGCGGCCAGCACCCAGCCGTGCACCACCTGGTCACGCGCCAGCAAGATCAGGCTCAGCAGCCGGCGATCGTCGAGCCGGGTGAGGTCGCCGTCGGACAGGCGTTCCAGGCGATCGACGTCGGCAACGAACTCGCGGGTGTCCAGGGACGCGCCGGCGGACAGGCCGATCAGGTTCACGCCGAATACTCCGATGTTCCGGAAGGTCTTCAGTTGCTTGCGGATTCGGCCGGTGTCGGAGTGTGGACGTTCCTCACCGAAGATCGGGAGGGCGGCCATGCTCGGGCCGAAGAAGCCGCTGTTGCTCACCACCGTCGTGGGCTTCACGAACGGCACCGTCTCGGCCATGAAGTGCGCCGTCGTGATCGCGCCGTACAACCGGTGGGCGAACACCGCGACCATGCGCATGGCGATTTCGCGCTGGATCGTCCCCCCGGGCCGCAGCCGCTCGGAGACGCAGACGGCGCTGGCCCGCAGCCCGCGAACCGTCGCCGACGCCGACGCCGGCGAAAACGGGCCGGGGAGCGCCTCGGACAAATTCGTGGCCAGGAAGGTGGGAAAGCGGGGGTCGATCGGTGTGTCGAATTCGCCGTTATCTCCTGCTGCGCCGGCCCAAACGGGCTTGACGCCGTCGTCGCTCGGCGCGTCGACCGAGGGTAGGTCCTGGATGTTGGCCAGCCGCCACGGCAGCGATACCACCCGCTTGCCCACGGTGACCCGGCCGCGCACCGCCAGCGCGAAATCCTGGACACATTCGCCGGATTCCCACGCCGGCCGGAATCCCCACTCTTCGCGCAACCGCGCGGTGTCCATGAGCGCAGCCTCGCGCACCATTCGCAGCTCGGCCGGCTCAAAACCAAGCGGTACCACCGGTCGGCGAAGCGCGGCCGCGATCTGGCGCAGGGTCAGCTCGCCCGGCGCAGCGAGATTCACCGGTCCACTGGTGATTCCGGCTTCGACGATCGCGTGGTTGAACAGTCGAAGCACGTCGTCGAGGTGGACGACCTGCAGTCGGCGATCGCTCGACCGGTCGGGGAGGATCGGTAACGCAAACAGCCGGCGCACCCAGTTGTCGACGCTTCGGCCGAGGATGAGCGCGGAGCGGATCGCGACCCATTCCGCGCCCGATTCGGCAAGCATGTGTTCGACGCGGGCCTTGCATTGCCCTTCGGCACCGGCCGGAGCTGTGGCGTCGTATTCGGTCTTCGGCGCGTCTCCCCCGCCGTAGACGTGCGCCGACGACGCGAAAACGATCCGCCTGGCCCTGGCCTCGGCCATCGCGGCGAGCACGTTGCGGGTGCCGTCGATGTTGACCTGGTCATCGTACCCGGAACTTCTCGCCCACGCGCAGTGGGCGACGACCTCCGCGCCGGCCAGTGCGCGCCGGACAGCGTCGGCGTCCCGGATGTCGGCCGCGACGAAATCGGCCGCGCCCGGCCAGCTTTCGGGACGATGGCGAGCGATCCCCGCCAC
>DASTKA010000826.1:0-7694 GCA_035716165.1 Mycobacterium sp.
GAGCTCGCGTGCGGCACCGAATTCGCCGCCGTCCCCGTCCTCGGCGGGTGCGATCGTCTTACGCAGCGACTGCGCCGCGGGCGTGTAGTACTGCTCGACATAGTCGCGCACCATGCGCGACGCCAGTACCTTCGGGCCGAGCGTCTGCACCGTGTGGCGCACCATTTCGATCCAGCGGGGCGGCACCCCGTGTTCATCGCGTTCGTAGAACTTCGGCGCGACGGCTTCTTCCAGCAGCTTATAGAGGCCGCTGGACTCCAGGTCGTCGCGCCGGTCGTCGTCGGCCACCCCGTCGGCAGACGGTATCTCCCAACCGTTTTCGCCGTCGTACCATTCATCCCACCAACCATCGCGGATGGACAGGTTCAGCCCGCCGTTGAGTGCGCTCTTCATTCCCGAAGTGCCGCAAGCTTCCAACGGCCGCAGCGGATTGTTCAGCCAGACGTCGCAGCCCCAGTACAGCAGCCGCGCCATCGACATGTCGTAGTCGGGCAAAAAAGCGATGCGGTGGCGCACCTGCGGCCGGTCGGCAAAACGCACCACCTGCTGGATCAACGCTTTCCCGCCGTCGTCGGCCGGATGCGACTTGCCGGCCACGATCAACTGAATCGGCCGTTCCTGATCGAGCAGCAGCTGTTCCAGCCGATCCGGATCACGCAGCATCAGCGTCAGCCGCTTATACGTCGGCACCCGTCGGGCGAACCCAATGGTCAACACCTCCGGATCGAATGCGGTTGCTATCCAACCTAATTCGGCATCCGAGGCGCCTCGCTCCAGCCACGAGCGGCGCAACCGCTGCCGAACGTCGTCGACCAGTAGTGACCTCAGGTGCGAGCGGATCCACCACAGGTGTCCGGCGTCGACTTGCTTGAGCCGCAACCAAACCCCCGGATCGCTGAACGAATCCGACCCCGCCAGCTCACGACCCAGCTGCAGCCATTGCGGCGCCGCCCAGGTGCGGGCGTGAACTCCGTTGGTTATCGAACCGATCGGCACCTCACTCGCATCGAAGCCGGGCCACAGTTCGTTGAACATGGACCGACTCACCCGGCCGTGCAGCGACGACACACCATTGGCGCGCTGGGCCAGCCGCAACCCCATGTGAGCCATGTTGAATTTGGTGGGGTCGTCCTCGGCGCCGAGCGCCAGGATGCGAGCGGTTGGCACCCCCGGCAGCAGCACAGGCGCTCCGGTGCCATCCGGTCTCACCGCCTTATCGGCGGATTTCGCTTCGTCGTCCGAATGGTCGTCGAAGTACAGCCGCACCATCTCTATGGGAAACCTGTCGATGCCGGCGGGCACCGGGGTGTGGGTGGTGAACACCGTGCTGGAGCGCACCACCGTCAGCGCAGTGTCGAAGTCCAATCCGGAACCGGTCATCAGCTCGCGAATGCGTTCCGCCCCGAGGAAACCCGCGTGCCCCTCGTTCATGTGGAACACCTCGGGCGCGGGAAGACCGTGTATGCCGGTGAAGGCCCGGATCGCCCGCACCCCGCCGATGCCGGCGAGGATCTCCTGCCTCATCCGGTGTTCCTGGTCGCCCCCGTACAGGCGGTCGGTGACGCCGCGCAGATCGTGCTCGTTCTCGGGCACGTCGGAATCGAGCAACAGCAGCGGAACCCGGCCCACCTGCGCGACCCAGATCCGGGCGTGCAGCTGCGCGGAGTCCGGCAGCATCAGCTCAACCAGGGCCGGCTCGCCGCTCGCGTCGGTGAGCAGCCGCAACGGCAGCCCCTGCGGGTCCAGCGACGGGTAGGTCTCGTTCTGCCAGCCGTCGGCGGTCAACGACTGCCGGAAATACCCGGAGCGGTAGTAAAGGCCCACCGCTACCAGCGGCACGCCCAGGTCGGATGCGGACTTGAGGTGATCACCGGCGAGAATTCCCAAGCCACCGGAGTAGTTGGGCAGCACCTCGGCGATGCCGAACTCCATCGAGAAGTACGCGATGGCGGCCGGCATTTGCGCACCGTGCTCCTGCTGTTGCTGGTACCACAGCGGGCGGCTCAGGTAGTCGTTCAGATCGGCGGTCAGCTCGTCGAGCCGGGCCAGGAAAGCCTCGTCGAGCGCCAGCTCGTCAAGCCGCGACGGTTTGACCGCGCCCAGCAACGCCACCGGGTCGCTGCCGCACCGCTCCCACAGCCCCGCATCGATGGTCGCGAAAAGCTCTTGAGTGGGCTTGTCCCACGACCATCGCAAGTTGGTCGACAGCTGGTCCAGCGCGGTCAGACGCTCCGGAAGGTGAGCTCGGACGGTAAACCGGCGGAGGGCTTTCACGCGTCCCTACCTTACTGAGGTTCCCGGCCCGCGCACGGCGACCGACGGACCTCGTTTCCCTGGCGGTGTGTGACCGGAGACTAGGGTGGGTATCGGGTAGTTATCGGGGTCGCAACGATGCTTCCCCGCCCAAAAGTTTCCCCACGACAGGAAGTTTCCCGACGAGCGGCATTCCGCGCGGAGTACACCGCGAGCTTGGCCGCACACAATCGGAACGGAGTGGTGTTGCCCGGTCGTGTCGAGATCGATAACGTTCAACCGGTCGTTTCCTGTGGCAAGTATCCCGCGAAAGCCGTGGTCGGGGAGGTCGTGCCGGTCAGCGCCGCGGTGTGGCGAGAAGGCCACGAGGCCGTCGCCGCGACCCTGGTCGTCCGCTACCTCGGGCCCGGCTATCCCCAGGTAGCCGAGACCCGTCGAGTCAAGGCGGTTCAGGCCCCGACGAAAGCGCCTACCGAGCGCGACGGCAAGGTCGACCAGCAACGGATCAAGCCGTTGTCGCTGCCGATGACGATGGGTGAGGAGCCCTACGTTTTCCACGGCCAGTTCACCCCCGATCAAGTTGGGTTGTGGACCTTCCGGGTCGACGGGTGGGGTGATCCGATTCACTCGTGGCGGCACGGACTGATCGCGAAGCTGGACGCCGGTCAGGGCGAGGCCGAGTTGTCCAACGACCTTCTGGTCGGCGCCGGGTTGTTCGAGCGGGCGGCGACGGGCGTGCCGCGGGCCCTGCGCGAGCCGCTGCTGGCCGCCGCCGCCGCGCTGCGCAAACCCGGCGACCCGGTCACCCGCTCCGCACTGGCGCTGGGACCCGAGACCGAAGAAATCCTGGCGGACTACCCGCTGCGCGATCTGGTCACCCGGGGCGAGCAGTACGGCGTCTGGGTGGACCGGCCGCTGGCACGGTTCGGCTCCTGGTATGAGATGTTTCCCCGCTCGACCGGTGGGTGGGATGCCGACGGCAATCCGGTGCACGGCACGTTCGCCACCGCGGCCGCTCAGCTTCCGCGGATCGCGGCGATGGGATTCGACGTCGTCTACCTGCCGCCGATCCACCCCATAGGCAAGGTACATCGCAAGGGGCGCAACAACTCTCCGACCGCGGCCCCCGGGGACGTGGGGTCCCCCTGGGCGATCGGCAGCGACGAGGGCGGGCATGACGCCGTCCACCCGGATCTGGGCACCATCGAGGAATTCGATGCCTTCGTCGCCGCGACGCGCGACCAGGGCATGGAGGTGGCGCTGGACCTGGCGCTGCAGTGTGCACCGGATCATCCCTGGGCCCGCGACCACCGCCACTGGTTCACCGAATTGCCCGACGGCACCATCGCTTACGCGGAGAACCCGCCGAAGAAATACCAGGACATCTACCCCATCAACTTCGATAACGACCCGGCCGGCCTGTACGACGAGGTGCTGCGCGTGGTCCGGCACTGGATGGACCACGGCGTCAAGTTCTTTCGCGTCGACAACCCGCACACCAAGCCGCCGGACTTTTGGGCCTGGCTCATCGCCGCGGTGAAGGCCATCGACCCCGATGTGCTGTTCTTGTCGGAGGCGTTCACGCCGCCAGTGCGGCAGTACGGCCTCGCCAAACTGGGGTTCACACAGTCCTACAGCTATTTCACGTGGCGCACGGCGAAGTGGGAACTGACCGAGTTCGGCAACGACATCGCGAACCTCGCCGACTTCCGCCGACCCAACCTGTTCGTGAACACTCCCGACATCCTGCACGCCATCCTGCAGCACAACGGGCCCGGAATGTTCGCCATCCGGGCGGTGCTGGCGGCGACCATGGGGCCGGCGTGGGGGGTCTACTCGGGGTACGAACTGTTCGAACACCGCGCGGTGCGGGAAGGCAGCGAGGAGTACCTGGACTCCGAGAAGTACGAGTTGCGGCCCCGCGACTTCGCGGGCGCGCTCGCCGAGGGCCGCTCGCTTGAGCCATTCATCTCGCAGCTCAACGCAATTCGCCGCTTGCATCCCGCGCTGCAGCAGCTGCGCACGATTCATTTCCACAGCGTGGACAACGATGCGTTGCTCGCCTACTCGAAGTTCGATCCGGCGACCGGCGACTGCGTATTGGTGGTCGTGACGCTCGACGCGTTCGGCGCCGAGGAAGCGACGCTGTTTTTAGACATGGCCGCATTGGGTATGGAGCCCTACGAGCGTTTTTGGGTGCGCGACGAGATCACCGGGCAAGAATTCCAGTGGGGCGAATCCAATTACGTTCGCATCGACCCCGGCCAGGCGGTCGCGCACATCATCAACATGCCACTCATACCGTATGAGTCTCGAATGACATTGTTACGCAGGCGATGAAAACGACCGGAGGTGAAAGGGACATGAGCCAAGCCGACCAACTCGCTCGGACGCACTTGGCGCCCGATCCGGCCGACCTGTCGCGCCTGGTCGCCGGCACGCACCACAACCCGCACAGCATTCTGGGCGCCCACGAATATGGCGATCACACCGTCATCCGGGCGTTCCGTCCACACGCGGCCGAAGTCGTCGCGCTGGTCGGCGATGACCGGTTCCCGTTGCAGCACATCGAATCCGGTCTTTTCGCGGTGGTGTTGCCGTTCGTCAACCTGATCGACTATCGGCTCGAGATCACCTATGAGGGCGCCGAGCCGTACGTCATCGCCGACGCGTACCGCTTTTTGCCCACCCTGGGCGAGGTCGATCTCCACCTGTTCGGGGAAGGACGCCACGAGCGGCTCTGGGAGGTACTCGGCGCGCACCCTCGCTCCTTCACCACGGCCGACGGCGTCGTCAACGGAGTGTCGTTTGCGGTGTGGGCGCCCAATGCCAAGGGCGTCAACCTGATTGGCGAGTTCAACGGCTGGACCGGCAACGAAGCCCCGATGCGGGTGTTGGGCTCGTCGGGCGTCTGGGAACTGTTCTGGCCCGGCTTCCCCCTCGAGGGGCTGTACAAGTTCCGCGTGCACGGCGCTGATGGCGTCGTCACCGAACGTGCCGACCCCATGGCTTTCGCCACCGAGGTGCCACCGCACACCGCATCCCGGGTGACGCGGAGCGAGTACACCTGGCAAGACGCCGACTGGATGACCCAGCGCGCCCAGCGAAACCCGGTGTTCGAGCCGATGAGCACCTACGAGGTTCACCTGGGCTCGTGGCGTCCGGGCCTCAACTACCGCCAGCTGGCCCGCGAGCTGACGGATTATGTGGTGGAACACGGGTTCACCCATGTGGAGCTGCTGCCGGTCGCCGAGCACCCCTTCGCGGGATCGTGGGGCTACCAGGTGACGTCGTACTACGCCCCCACATCCCGATTCGGGACGCCCGACGAGTTCCGGGCCCTGGTCGACGCGTTGCATCAGGCGGGCATCGGCGTGCTGGTGGACTGGGTGCCGGCGCACTTCCCGAAGGACGCCTGGGCGCTGGGCCGCTTCGACGGCACGCCGCTCTACGAGCACTCCGACCCCAAGCGCGGCGAGCAACTCGATTGGGGCACTTACGTATTCGACTTCGGCCGCCGCGAGGTACGCAACTTCCTGGTTGCCAACGCGCTGTTCTGGCTCGAAGAATTCCACATCGACGGCCTGCGGGTCGACGCGGTCGCATCGATGCTCTACCTGGATTACTCACGCCCCGAAGGCGGCTGGACCCCCAACATCTACGGCGGGCGGGAGAACCTCGAGGCCGTGCAGTTCCTGCAGGAGATGAACGCCACGGTGCACAAAACCGCCCCCGGCATCGTCACCATCGCCGAGGAGTCGACGTCCTGGCCGGGGGTGACCCGGCCGACAAACCTAGGCGGCCTGGGCTTTTCGATGAAGTGGAACATGGGCTGGATGCACGACACGCTCGACTACATCAGCCGCGACCCGATCTATCGCAGTTACCACCACCACGAGATGACGTTCTCGATGCTCTACGCGTTCAGCGAGAACTACGTGCTGCCGATCAGCCACGACGAGGTGGTCCACGGCAAGGGAACACTGTGGGGCCGGATGCCGGGCAACAATCACGTCAAGGCGGCCGGGCTGCGCAGCTTGCTCGCTTACCAGTGGGCGCATCCGGGCAAGCAATTGTTGTTCATGGGACAGGAATTCGGGCAGCGCGCCGAGTGGTCCGAGGAGCGCGGTCTGGACTGGTGGCAGCTCGACGAGCAGGGGTTCTCCAACGGAGTCCTGCGCCTGGTCCGCGACCTCAACGACATCTACCGCAATCACCCGGCGCTGTGGAGCCAGGACACCGTTCCCGACGGCTACTCGTGGATCGATGCCAACGACTCGGGCAACAATGTGCTGAGCTTCCTGCGCTACGGCAAGGACGGCTCGGTGATGGCTTGCGTGTTCAACTTCGCGGGCGCCGAGCACGGTGGATACCGGCTGGGCCTGCCGGCCGCCGGGCCTTGGCGCGAGGTGCTCAACACCGACGCGACCGCCTACAACGGTTCGGGCATCGGCAATATGGGCAGCGTGAATGCCACCGAAGACCCGTGGCATGGCCGGCCGGCCTCGGCGCTGCTGGTCTTGCCGCCGACGTCGGCGCTGTGGCTGGCCCCCGAGTAACGGCGTTCAGTAAAGCGCGTTGGCGAGGTTGCGCCGTCCGGCGACGACCTCGGGGTCAGCCGGGTCGAAGAGTTCGAACAGCTCGATCAACCGGGTGCGCACCAGGGTGCGGTCATCGCCGGATGTGCTGCGCACCAAGCTGATCAGGCGGTCGAACGCGGCGCCGACATCCTGGTTGAGGATCTGCACGTCGGCCGCCGCGAACGCGGCTTCGATGTCGCCGGGTGCGGCGTCGGCGACGGCGACGGCGTCGGGGCGTTGCGCGGTTGCGCGCGTGAGGAACTCGATTTGGCGAATTGCGCCCTTGGCTTCGGCGTTGGCCGGGTTTGCGTCCAGTATCGCCTGATACGACGCTCTGGCTGCCTCGAAGTCGCCGTCTTCCAGCTGTTGACGGGCAGCGGCCACCTCGGGGTCGACCGCCTCGGGTTCCCCGGAACCGGTTGAGCCCCTGAGCTTTCCGGCCGTCGCCGAGAGGATTTGATCCAGCCAGCCGCGCAATTGCTCGGCCGGCTGCATTCCCTGGAAACTCGAGATCGGCTGTCCGGCAGCCAATGCCACCACCGTCGGGACGGCGTCGACACCGAAGATCTGTGCGACCCGGGGCGCGGCATCGACGTTGACCGTCGTCAAGGACCACTTGCCATTGTCCTGTGCGGCCAGACCGGCGAACGTGTCGAGCAGCTGGACACAGGCGTCGCTGCGCGGTGACCACAGCAGCACCACGACGGGCACTTCCTCGGACCGGAGCAGGACCTCGGCCTCGAAGTTGGCCTCGGTGACCGCGATGATTCCGGCGTCACCCTCGGCGGCCGATGGCGCGGCCCCCGCGGGAGAGCCGCCTGTGGACTGGGCCCGCTGCTTGAGGCCGGAGAGGTCGACCGC
>DASTKA010000827.1:0-2710 GCA_035716165.1 Mycobacterium sp.
CTCCAGCGTTCGCGGAATGGGAGTGGCGCTCATGGTCAGCACATCGACGTGGGTGCGCAGCGACTTGATGTGCTCTTTGTGCTCGACGCCGAACCGCTGCTCCTCGTCGACCACCACCAGGCCGAGGTCCTTCCAGCGCACGCCCGTCTGCAGCAGCCGATGCGTGCCGATCACCACGTCGACGGTCCCCTCGGCCAGGCCCTCGATCACGGCGCGCGACTCGGCGCCGTCGGTGAATCGGGACAGCCCCTTGACGGTCACCGGAAACTCGGCCATTCGCTCGCTGAACGTCTGCAGGTGCTGGTCGGCCAGCAGCGTGGTGGGGACCAGCACGGCGACCTGCTTGCCGTCCTGGACCGCCTTGAACGCCGCGCGCACCGCGATCTCGGTCTTGCCGTAGCCGACGTCGCCGCAGATCACCCGGTCCATCGGGATCGGCTTTTCCATGTCCGACTTGACCTCGGTGATGGCGGTGAGCTGGTCGACCGTCTCGGTGTAGCCGAACGCGTCCTCCATCTCGGCCTGCCAGGGGGTGTCCGGCCCGAACGCGTGCCCGGCGCTGGCCTGGCGCTTGGCGTACAGCGACACCAGCTCGCCGGCGATCTCGCGCACCGCGCGGCGGGCCTTGGTCTTGGTGTTGGTCCAGTCGCTGCCGCCCAGCTTGCTCAGCGCCGGGGCCTGCCCACCGACGTACCGCGACAGCTGATCCAGGGAGTCCATCGGGACATAAAGCTTGTCGGAACCGCCACCCCTCTTGCTCGAGGCGTATTCGAGCACCAGGTATTCGCGGCGGGCCCCGCCGACGGTGCGCTCGACCATCTCCACGAACCGGCCGATGCCGTGTTGATCGTGCACCACCAGATCACCGGCGGTGAGCGCCAACGGGTCAACGGTGTTGCGCCGCTTGGCCGCCAAGCGTTTGCCCTCGACGGCCGTCACCCGGCTACCGGTCAGGTCGGTCTCGGTGATCACCACCAGCGTCGCGCCGGGAATGATGACGCCGTCGTGCAGCGGCCCCTTGAGCACACCGACCACGCCCGCCTTGGGCGCGGCACCGGATTCGAGCATGCCGGCGGGGGTGTCGCATTCGGCCAGCCGTTCCACCACGCGATGGGCGGTCCCGGTGCCGGGCGCGACGACGACGGCGTAGCCGCCGGTGCTGACGTGCGCGCGCAGCATGGCGAAGATGCCGTCGATGTCATGCTGGTGTCCGCGCGCCGACGGCGCCGCCCGGATGTCCAGCTCCACGGCCGACTCGTCGGACAGCTGGCTCAACGTCCACCACGGATGCCCGGCACGGGCCGCCGCTGCCCGCACGTCGTCGAGTTCGGCGAATCCCGATCCGCCGAACTGCGCCACGTCGACCGGAGCGTCCGTGCCCAGCGCGGCGACCGACCACGACGCCTCCAGGAACTCGCTGCCGGTCTTGATCAGGTCGTGGGCCCGGGTGCGGACCTTTTCCGGGTCGCACAGCAAGACCGGCGTGCGCTCGGCCAATTGGTCGGTCAGCAGCACGTGCTCGCCGGGCCGAAGCACCGGCAGCAGCGCCTCCATGCCGTCGACCGCGATGCCCTCGCCGATCTTGGCCAGCATGTCGGTGACGCTGCCGGTGATGGCGGGCTCGGTGGTGCGGTGGCGCGCAGCCAATTCGGCGGCGCGCTTGCGCACGTCATCGGTCAGCAGCAGTTCACGGCAGGCAACGGCGATCAGGGTGTCGACCTCGATCTCGGGGATCGAGCGTTGATCGGCGACCGAGAACATCCGCAGCTCGCTGACCTCGTCGCCCCAGAACTCGATGCGCACCGGGTGCTCGGCGGTCGGCGGGAAGACGTCGAGAATCCCGCCGCGCACGGCGAATTCGCCGCGCCGGCCCACCATGTCGACCCGGGTATAGGCCAGCTCGGCGAGCCGAGCGATCACGCCCTCGAATTCGATCTCCGCACCGACGCTCAACGTGACCGGCTCCACCAGACCCAGCTGCGGAGTCATCGGCTGCAGCAGCGAGCGCACCGCGGTCACCACCACCTGCAGCGGCGGACCCAGCCGCGCATCGTCCGGGTGGGCCAGCCGGCGCAGCACCGTCAAGCGGGCGCCGACGGTGTCGACGCCGGGCGAAAGCCGCTCGTGCGGCAGCGTTTCCCACGACGGGAAGACGGCGACGGCATCGCCGAAGACGCCGCGCAGTTCGGCGGTCAAGTCGTCGGCTTCGCGTCCGGTCGCGGTGACTACCAGTAGAGGACCCAACCGCGCCAGCGCACTGGCGACGAACAGCCGTGCGCTGGCTGGACCCACCAGGCTCAATTCGGTCGGCGATGCCGCCGCGCTCTCGATCAGCTGCTGGAAGGTCGGCGCGGTGAGCGCCAATTCAACGAGCCCCGCGATCGGGGTTTCTGGGCGAGCAGCCCCCGGTGCGGTCATGATGAATTCCATTCTAGGGGCGACGCCGGACACACCGAACCACGTCAATATCGAGCTAGCCGCCGTCAAGGGATCGTAAGAAAAGCACCACCGGAATACCCCGGGGCGCACGTTGAAGTCATGACATTGCTGGACATCTTGCCGTCGCTCGGTCACGCGGCGCACCCGCGTTTCGACCCCGCGATCTGGCCCATCACCGCCCGCCCCGACGAGGAGGGCAGGCTGTGCATCGGCGGTGTACCACTGGCCGATATCGCCGACGAGTTTCACACCCCGGCCTACGTCATCGACG